>JAZORL010000113.1:0-2096 GCA_045656625.1 Candidatus Scatosoma sp.
AGTACGAAGGGTTTTACGGTATCATGAATTTGTATCAAAGCCAGCAGAAACGCCCTGGTAAATACTTTATCGTTATATACGACATTGAGTTACAATATCTCAAAACAGGCGCAGGCGATTTGATAACGGACGGCAATCAAATCACGCTCACAACCAAGAACAGTAAATACATTTTTAAGTGGTTAGAAACAGAAGAAAAGGAAGGTGATTAAATGCCAAGCAAACGCAGACCGCAAGGTGACGGAACAATACGCAAGCGCTCGGACGGACGATGGGAAGGACGAATCATCATCGGACATAAGAAAAACGGTTCCCCCATATTCAAATCGGTGTTCGGCAAGACACAAAAATCCGCGCTCAAACAACTCCACCTGCTCATCGACCTATACCGCGACGTGGACTTGACGGAAGAATGCCGAATGACACTCGGCGAATGGCTCGACAAATGGCTGGACGAGTACATGATTTTCACAATCAAAGAAAGCACCATCGACGGATACCGTAAGATGATAAAGAATCAAATCAAACCCTATCTCGGCGATAGACAGCTAGCGTATCTTACCACCGCCGACGTTCAAAAATTCTATAACAAAATCAAAAAAGAAGGTCGGTTAAAACCACATCCTATTCACGGCAAAACACTTGCCGACAGTATGGTTCGGGATACGCATATGGTACTCCACCAAGCGTTGGATGTGGCGGTGAAGGAACGGCTTATCGTCCGTAACCCGACGAACGGCACGACGATACCCAAGAAAACCCGCACGGAAAAGCAAGTGCTGAACGACGAACAGCTCGGCATCTTCTTAAACGCCATCAAGCAAGAGCCGTACTGGTACGATTTTTTCTATGTGGAAATCATGACGGGATTACGCAGGGGCGAAATCTGCGGGCTCAAATGGAGCGATATAAGTTTCCTCGATGGAACGCTCTCCGTCAAGCGTTCGGTCAGCTCGAAAGCAGGCGGGGGAGTGACTGTGGGCGACACGAAGACGGGGGCAGGTGTGCGAACAATCGTTATGCCGCCGAGTGTGGCAACCGTGCTTCAAAAGAAACAAGCGACTGCCGTCAGTCAATGGGTGTTCCCGAATTTTGAAAATCCTACTCAGCCGTTAAACCCCACATCAGCGTATGACAAGCTCAAAAGAATACTCAAACGAGCGGAGCTTCCGCTGATACGCTTCCACGATTTACGCCACACCTTCGCAACGCACGCGATACAAGGCGGAGTGGATGCCAAAACCTTGGCAGGCTTGCTCGGGCATACGGATGCGAGCTTCACGCTCGACACCTACACGCACATGACGAGCGACATGCACAAGCACGCGTCGTCCGTCGTCAACAATATGATGCAGCAATTTTTAACGAGGGGGAAAACGAATGGCGAGAAATAAACGAAAGCAAGGCGACGGCACGATGCGATTGCGCAAGGACGGACGGTGGGAAGGGCGAATCGTAGTCGAGTACGACGAAAAGGGCATTCCGAAAACCAAGAGCGTGCTTGCCAAAACGAAAGCCGAATGCGAAGAAAAACTCAAAGCGTTAAGGGACAAGCTCGGCAAATCGGTGGAACGGTTCAAGCCAGACATGCCCTTCGGTCAATGGATAGATTTTTGGTATCAAACCTATTGTCAGCCTGCTCTTCGCGAAACGACGAAAGACAGCTATAAGAATATTATTTACAATCATATTATCCCGACCATCGGACATATACCGCTGAACAAGCTCACGCAAAACGACTTGCAACAGTTCTACGCCAAAATGAAAAGGCAAGGGCGGTTGCAGAATACGGAAAAGCACGGCACAGGGCTGTCGGATAGATTTGTGCGTTCCTGCCACGCGCATTGCAGGTCGGCGTTGCAAAGAGCGGTCACCGAAGGGCTGATTACGAAAAATCCGTCACTGGGCTGTAAGCTACCGCCAAAGAAAGGCAGGGAAATGCAGGTGCTAACACCTGCGGAAATCGAGCGGTTCTTAGCAAGAGCAAGGGAAGAAGGATATTACGAATTGTTTTTGCTGGAGCTTTCCACAGGCATGCGCCGGGGTGAAATTTTGGGGAAGTCGGATCGTAGCCATGTCGTTCTGTGAGCCAAGGA
>JAZORL010000114.1:0-22326 GCA_045656625.1 Candidatus Scatosoma sp.
GTTTTTTTCAAATTTTTTAAATCATCATCAATTGCCTTTGTGTAAAGAGTTTTACAAACAAGAAGGGGTAGAATTTACCTTTGTTGCAACCGAGCCTATTTCACAGGACCGATTGGATATGGGCTATGCGGATATGAATAAGACGTACGACTTCGTTTTACGAGCTTATGAAACTGAAAATGCTTTACGAACCGCAGAAGACTTGGCGAAAACCTGTGACGTCATGATTTTTGGTTCGGCACCTTTTTCTTACTTGAATTTGCGCATGGCAGAAAATAAGTTGACGTTTTATTTTTGTGAAAGGGTTTTACGTAAGGGGTATTGGAGAAGGTTTATTCCAACCACCTATAAAAAAATTTATAATACATATTTACGTTATAAAAATAAGGCCTTATATATATTAGGGGCTAGTGCTTATACCTCATATGATTTACAGCTTTGTGGATTTAGTGAAAAGAAGTGTTTTAAATGGGGATATTTCCCTGAGATACGAGCAAGGGAGGTTTGTTCATTATTAGAACAAAAAAAGAATAATAAAGTAGTTGAAATATTATATGCTGGACGACTGTTGTATTTAAAAAACGTTCTTGATACGGTAAAGGCATTGCATTTGCTTGTAAAGAGAAATGTAACAAACTTTCATTTTACAATTATTGGTGACGGCGAGCAAAAAAAGGAAATTGAAGAGTATATTCATGCTCAAGCGTTACAGCCATATATAAACATTTTACCGTTTATGCCTGCGAACGAGGTTCGGCAATATATGGATAAATCTGATATTTATGTATTCGGTAGCAATTTTCACGAGGGGTGGGGAGCTGTTGTAAATGAAGCAATGGACAGTGCGTGTGCCATGGTTGTAAGTCATGCGGTTGGGGCAGTGCCGTATTTAATTGAGAATAATAAAAACGGATTGATTTACAAATGTGGTAATATTCAACAATTGGCCGATGCTCTTAATCAATTGGTCGAGGATAAAGATTATAGACAAGAACTTTGTATGAATGCGCATTGTACAATTACGAAAGAGTGGACACCCGCAATTGCAGCGGAAAGGTTATTGAAGTTGGCAAAAGTATTAAATAATGATTTTGAAAACACTCAAGTGTTTGAAAACGGCGTTTGCAGTCCTGCAAAACCATTAAAAAATAACTGGATAAAGGATAAAAAAACAAGGAGATAAATCATGTCACTTTTTACAAATAAAACATTATTAATCACAGGTGGTACGGGCTCGTTTGGGAATGCAGTTCTTAATAGATTTTTAAGAACGGATATCGGGGAAATTCGTGTTTTCTCGCGTGATGAGAAGAAACAGGACGATATGCGTCACGAATTCCAAGCGAAGATGCCTGAAGTTGCAGAGAAAATTAAATTTTACATCGGCGATGTGCGCGATATTGCAAGCGTTAGAAACGCTATGCACGGCGTTGATTATATATTCCACGCAGCGGCATTAAAGCAAGTGCCTTCGTGTGAATTTTTCCCTATCGAAGCTGTAAAAACTAACGTGCTCGGCACGGAAAACGTTTTGACGGCGGCGATTGAAGCAGGCGTTAAAAATATTGTTTGTCTTTCTACGGATAAAGCGGCTTATCCCGTAAATGCAATGGGGACAAGCAAGGCAATGATGGAAAAAGTTATCGTCGCAAAATCTCGTACGGTTTCTCCAGAAAAGACGAAAATTTGTTGTACTCGTTACGGCAACGTAATGTGTTCGCGCGGCTCGGTTATTCCCCTTTGGATTGACCAAATTCGTGCAGGTAAACCAATCACCATCACGGATCCTACGATGACGAGATTTATCATGTCCTTGGAAGAAGCGGTTGACCTTGTTTTGTTTGCATTTGAACACGGCGAAAGCGGTGATATTCTTGTGCAAAAAGCGCCTGCTTGTACCATTCAAACGCAGGCGGAAGCGGTTTGCGAGCTGTTCGGCGGTGATAAAGAGAATATCAAAGTTATTGGTATTCGTCACGGTGAAAAGATGTACGAAACTCTTTTGACAAATGAAGAATGTGCAAATGCTATTGACTTGAGTAATTTCTATCGTGTGCCTTGCGACAAACGTGGTTTGAATTATGATAAATATTTTAATAATGGCGACGTAGAACGCAATCCTTTAACGGAATTTAATTCTAATAACACGCAGCTTTTGACGGTTGAAGAAACGAAGGCGAAGATTGCTTCTTTGCAATATATTCAAGACGAATTAAAGAAATAAGGACAAGCTATGAAAATTCTTGTTACGGGGGCGAAGGGATTTGTTGGAAAAAATCTTTGCGCCGCTTTGAAAAATTTAAAAGACGGAAAGGATAAAACCCGTCCTGCTTTATCCATTGAAGATATTTTTGAATATGATATCGATTCGGCTCCCGCAGAGTTGGATACATACTGCGAGCAAGCAGATTTCGTATTCAACCTTGCAGGTGTGAACCGCCCGCAGACGCAAGAAGAGTTTATGCAAGGCAATTTTGGCTTTGCATCGACTTTGCTTGACACGTTGAAGAAATATAATAACAGATGTCCTGTGATGCTGTCCTCGTCTATTCAAGCGACTTTGATTGGTCGTTATGCGCAAGGTGAATACGGCAAGAGCAAGAAGGCCGGCGAAGAACTTTTCTTTGATTATGAGAGCAAAGGCGGGGGGCAGGTATGCGTTTACCGCTTCCCGAACCTGTTTGGGAAATGGTGTAGACCGAATTATAACAGCGCTGTTGCGACCTTTTGTAACAATATTGCAAATGACTTGCCGATTACCGTAAATGACAGGGCAATTGAGCTTGAACTGCTTTACATAGACGATTTAGTGAGAGAAATGCTTGACCTTTTAGAGGGCAAGGGACATCGATGTAATTACGATGGTTTGAGACCTGTGGAAAGTGAAAATGGTAAGTATTATTTTGCTCCCATTACCCATAAGGTAACGCTGGGTGAAATCGTTGATTTGTTGTATAAATTCCGGGCGCAAAGCGAAACGCTTGTTATTCCCGAAATTCCGAATGGCAGTTTTGCCAAGAAGTTGTATTCGACTTATTTAAGCTATTTACCCAAAGAAAAAGTGGCGTTTGATTTGAAAATGAATGTGGACGCGCGCGGTAGTTTTACCGAACTGTTGAAGACGGAAAAGAGCGGACAAGTATCTATCAACATTTCTAAGCCAGGGATTACAAAAGGACAGCATTGGCATCACACGAAATGGGAGTTTTTCATTGTTGTAGCAGGTAAGGGTTTGATTCAGCAACGCAAGATCGGTACGGACGAGGTATTGAATTTTGAAGTAAGCGGTGATAAAATTCAAGCGGTGCATATGATCCCTGGATATACGCACAACATTATCAATCTTTCCGATACAGAAAATTTGGTGACGGTGATGTGGGCGAATGAGCAATTCGACCCCAACCATCCCGACACGTTTTTTGAAATTGTAGAATAAGCATACCATGTACGAGGTGAAATGATATGGAAACGAAAATTAGATTGGATTATTCTGACGTAAAGTTTAAGGATAATGGTAAACTGAAGTTGCTTATCATCGTAGGTACGCGCCCCGAAATTATTCGTTTGGCGGCGGTGATTAACAAGTGTCGTCAATACTTTGATTGTATTCTCGCACACACGGGACAAAATTACGATTATAATTTGAACGGCGTGTTCTTCAAGGATTTGAAACTTGCTGATCCCGAAGTGTATATGGACGCAGTGGGTGATGATCTTGGAGCAACGGTGGGGAATATTATCAACTGTTCGTACAAGTTGATGGCGGCTTGCAAGCCTGACGCACTCTTGATTTTGGGCGACACGAATAGCTGCTTGTCGGCTATCCCTGCGAAGCGTTTGCATATTCCCATTTTCCACATGGAAGCGGGGAATAGGTGCAAGGACGAGTGTTTGCCTGAAGAAACCAACCGCCGTATCGTAGATATTATTTCCGATGTAAATTTGGCGTATTCCGAGCACGCGCGTCGTTATTTGGCGGATTGCGGTTTGCCCAAGGAAAGAACGTATGTTACGGGTTCGCCTATGGCGGAAGTCTTGCATAACAATTTGGCGGAAATTGAGGCAAGCGATGTGCTTACCCGTCTTGGATTAGAACCGAAAAAGTATATTTTACTTTCCGCACATAGAGAGGAAAATATTGATACGGAAAAGAATTTTGTTTCTTTGTTTACGGCAATCAATAAATTGGCAGAAAAATATGATATGCCGATTTTGTACAGCTGCCATCCTAGAAGCAAAAAGCGTTTGGAAACAAGCGGATTTAAACTTGACAAGCGTGTTATTCAAAATCAGCCCTTGGGCTTCCATGATTACAATAATTTGCAAATGAACGCATTTGCAGTGGTATCGGATAGTGGTACGTTGCCCGAAGAAAGCTCTTTCTTTACGAGTATTGGTAAACCCTTCCCTGCGGTATGTATTCGCACTTCAACGGAACGCCCTGAAGCACTTGATAAAGCTTGTTTTGTGCTTGCGGGCATTGATGAAAAGCATCTTTTGCAGGCAGTGGAAACGGCGGTAGATTTGACGAACGACGGCAACCATGGTATCCCTGTACCCGATTACGTGGAAGAAAACGTTTCGACGAAGGTTGTGAAGATTATTCAAAGCTATACTGGCGTTGTGGATAAAATGGTTTGGAGGAAGTTTTGATAAGGGGTGGGATATGGCTGCGTTTAAATTGCAAAAACTTTGGGAAAAAGAAATACAAATTTTAGATGAAATAGATAGGATTTGCAAAAAACATAGCATCTCTTATTATTTAATGTGGGGGACGTTATTAGGGGCAGTTCGTCATAAGGGATTTATTCCTTGGGATGATGATATTGATATTGGTATGCCCATAAAGTGTTATAAAAAATTCTTAAGGCTCGCAAAAAAAGAACTGCCGCAGATGTTTTTTTTGCAGACAGGTTTAACCGATAAATGGCATCCTATGCCTTTTGCAAAAGTAAGGATAAACAATACGGCTTTTTATCCTATAGGGGATAAAAACTTAAAAAGACATCATGGTATTTTTGTGGATATTTTCCCTATGCAGAATAGAAAAGGGGGAGACGGCTTTTTTAATTGTATCGGGAATCGGATTTCTAACCATATTATTCAACGTAGAAATGAAACAAATGTGACGACTTTTTGTTTTTTGAAGATATTTCCGACCAGTTTTTTGGTAAAGATAAGAGATTTTTTATTACAAGGGAAAGGAAAAAAATATTTGTGTGACGGAGCATTGTTTGATGTTTCAGATTTTGCACCAAGTATTAATGGAGATTTCCAGGGAAAGCAATATCCAATTCCTAAAAACTTCCATAACATTTTAACCCAAATGTATGGTGACTATATGCAACTCCCCCCAGAGAATCAACGTGTAGCACATATCCCTGCTTTTATTAGTTTCAATGTAGAAGAGGATAAGGACCAGCTAAGAGAATATTTGGAGTTGCTTAAAAAGGAGAAGTTCGATGAAAAATGAAATTGCGATATTGATGGCGGCGGGATTGGGATCTAGAATGTTGCCGTTGACGGAGAAAGTTCCTAAACCGTTAATCAAAGTATTTGGGAAATCTATGATTGAAACGATTATCGATGCGTTAGAAGTGCGTGGTGTAAAGCACATTTACATTGTAGTTGGATATAAGAAAGAACAATTTGAGTTTTTACAGTCCAAATATTCTAATGTTACGTTGATTGAAAATCAAGAATATACAATCAAAAATAACATTTCTTCTATTTATGCGGTTGCAGATATTATAGGGAAAGAGAATTGTTTTATTTGCGAAGCGGATTTGTATGTTGCGGATCCTTCAATCCTTGAGGCTGTTTTAATCAATTCCTGTTACTATGGAAAAATGGTACAGGGCTGGTCTGATGATTGGGGGTTTGATTTAGATAAGAGTGGACGCATTGTAAGGGTTGGTAAAGGGGTTGAGTCAACTTATAATATGGTGGGCATCTCCTATTTTACTGCCGAGGATGCAAAAAAATTGTCGGGAGCAATTAAGAATGTTTATACAAAAAAAGGGCACGAGAATCTGTTTTGGGATGAGGTTGTTGACAAAGAGCTTGAAAATATTCGTTTGACAATTCATCCAATTAATGAGGGACAAATTTATGAGCTGGATTCTGTTAGCGACTTAATGCGTGTAGACGAAAATTACGGAAAATATAATTGAGGGAATATACGATGGAAGACAACAAAGCTGGGTTAAAAAAACAATTAAGCCCTATGAGCGTTTGGGCATTAGCGTTTGGCTGTGTTATAGGTTGGGGAGCATTTATTAACCCTGGCAAAAAGTTTTTACCTAATTCGGGGGTAGCGGGAACTGCAATTGCAATGCTATTGGGTGCATTGGTAATGATAATCATCGCCTTTTCATACGCTTATATGGTGCCCAAATACCCGAAAGCGGGCGGCGAATTTACTTTCACGAAAGCGTGTTTTGGTAAACAGGCAGCGTTTGTTTGTGGATGGTTTTTGGTCGCAGCGTATTTAACAAACGTTCCGATGAATTCAACGGCAATTGGTTTAATAGTTGATGGCATCTTTGGTCCTGTTTTAAAATGGGGATTCCATTATACAATTGCGGGATTTGAAGTATGGTTAGGGGAAATTGTTGTTGCTTCAGCAATTTTGATAATATTTGGTATTTTAAACATTCTTGGCGTTAAAAAAGCGGGATTTGTGCAAACAATTTTGACCGTATTGCTTGTGACGTCGGTCTTTGCGCTTTTTATTGCGGCATTGATTTCGTCGAATGCAACAATCGCAAATATGAGCCCTTGGTGGGGATTTGATAAAGAAGCGGCATTGCAAGCGGGGAATTATTCTTCTGAATTTGCAGTAAAAGATTCGGGGATTGCAGCTAGTATTTTGGCCACATTTGCGATTGCACCTTGGGCTTTTGTAGGGTTTGATACTATTCCGCAAGCGGCTGAAGAATTTAAATTTTCGTATAAAAAATTATAGGGATTATGGTGCTTGCGATACTCTTTGGCCTTTTTGTTTACGTGGCTAATAATACGATAGCAGCTGGCGCCCTTGAAAATTGGCCTGAACTGATTGTCGATCAAGAAGGAACGCCTTGGTTGTTGTTAATTGCAGCTGAGAAACTTTTAGGCGTTTGGGGTAAAGTTCTTGTTGCTGTTGCTGTAAGCAGTGCGGTTTTATCGGGTATTATGGGATTTTATCTTGCGTCTTCTCGTTTAATGTATTCTATGGGCAAGGAGGGATATCTGCCTAAAACATTTGCGCAGGTAGATAAGAAATATGGTACGCCGAAAAACGCGCTTATTTTTTGTATGATTATATCCTTGGCGGGGCCTATACTTGGTAGAGAAGCGTTGGGATGGTTTGTGGATATGAGCGCAATAGGTGCTTCTATTGGATTTTTCTTCACAAGCATGGCTACATACAAAACACTTAAACGAGATAATGATGGTAGTTTGTGGCTGAAGATTTTAGCAATTCTCGGTGCAATATTTTCTGTGTTGTTTATGGTTTTACAGTTGATACCTATCCCAGAGCTTGAAGGTGTTCATTTTTGTTGGCAGAGTTATTTAATGTTGGCAGTATGGTGCGCCATTGGGGTGGTGTTTTACTTTAAGCAAAGGAAATATATTCAAGAAACTTGATTGGGAATATAAAATGACGGGGGCAGGTACGTGACGAATACGGAAAGGTTCTTTGTTGAGTGCGTAAAAAGGGGAATAAAAGACGAGGAAATTGAGTCGATTCCCGACGAGCTTGACTATAAACAATTTTATAATCTTTGCGCGTCGCATTCGATGAGTGTGGTCGTATTCAAAGCGTTGGAAAAAGTGAAGGACAAGCTCCTTCCGCAGTTTTTGACGGCCTTGCAACGCTCGGTGCATCGTCACGTGATGTTGGATGTGCAAAGCGAATACGATATCAACACGGTGTTAACGGCGTTTGAAGAACGTGGGCTGAAGTATATGCCGCTCAAAGGCTATCACTTGAAAAAACTGTACCCTTCGACAGATATGCGCTATGCGTCCGATTGCGACGTACTTATCGACATAGACCAGCTAAAGGAAGTACGTGCGTTAGTAGACGAGCTTGGACTTGCGACTAAACGTCACGACGAGCACCACGATATCGTTTATTATCCTGAAACAAAGACGATTTTCGAGCTTCACAAAACAATCTTTGTCGGTCCGCTTGAGGAGTATTTTGGCGTTGAAAGCAAAGGCTTTGAAAGGGCGAGCGTGAGAGAGGGGTATCAATACTTCTATGAGATGGATCGTGAGCGCTTTTACATTTCCCTGCTGGGGCATTCTGCGTATCATTTTGCGGAGAGCGCAGGCGTGGGGATTCGCCATTTGACGGATATATATTTGTATCGAAAGGCATACGAGCTCAAGGAAGAATACTTAAACGAAGAACTCGACAAATGTGGGTTAAGACAATTCAAAGACAGGTTTGAAAAGGTGTCGGCATATTTCTTTGAAGATGCGGAAGCTGATGATTTTACACAAAAGCTCGCGAAGCATATTTTGGAATCCTCTTTACTTGCAAACGAAGAAAAGAAATCGGCGTCGGACGTTGCGGCAAATGCAAGCGAAGCGGATGATAAAAAGGCAAAGAGAAAGTCTGTTTGGAAAAAGATTTTCTTATCCAAAGAACAAATGAAATTTTCTTATCCCGTTTTAAAAAAGCATATTTGGTTGTTGCCGATTTTTCACGTGGTACGTTGGGTACAGGTGTTGTTTACCCGTCCCAAAGCAATCGGTCAATTGAAGAAAATGAACGACGTAGAAGAAAATGACTTGGCATATATGAAAGAAATTCGCGGGGGATTGGGTATCAATCATTTGTAAACTTGCCTGAAAACCGCTGTTGAAAAAGTGGTACAGTGAGGAAAATGTAATAAGAATCACATAGAAAAAAGCGCGGGAGGGCCGAGAAAATAAGGCGTTCCGCGCTTAATTTTTGCAAAAAAAATGGGTTCCTGTTAATCCGTGTGGGATTGGTTCGGGGTTGGCGAGAATGAGTAAAAAGGAGATGTGCTGGTCTGGGTCTTGCCTTTTTAGCAATCCTTGATAGTGCATAACCTAGCGAATAGTTCTTACGAAAATGGAATGCCGTTATGGACGCTCGCGACTTTAATGCGTGCATAAATGGATATGGCGTGTGTAATTAAACCTAAAAAACGAGAAAAAAATGTTAAAAAATGACTTGATTACAGCAATAATCTATGATATAATAATTACGGATAGTGAAAACATAGAAAACACTATGATAGATAATTTTAATAAGGATATTACTATGAAAGAATTGCATTTAATTTGTAATGCCCATTTGGACCCGGTATGGCAATGGGATTGGAATGAAGGCGCGACGGCGGCTTTGGCTACGTTTTATTCTGCGGTAGAGATTGCGGAAGAATATGATTACATTTTTTGCCACAACGAAGCGCTTTTGTACGAATATATCGAAGAATACGATCCGAAGCTTTTCAAACGCATTCAAGAGCTTGTCAAGGCGGGGAAATGGCATATTATGGGCGGTTGGTACGTGCAACCTGACTGTAATATACCCAGCGGTGAAGGCTTTGTTCGCCAAATGGAGAGCGGCTTAACCTACTTCAAAGAAAAATTTGATAAAAGACCGACCGTTGCCGTCAATTTTGACTCCTTTGGTCACACGCAAGGCTTGGTGCAAATCATGAACAAGTGCGGCTATGAGGGATACATCTTCTGCCGTCCTATGGACTGGATTTTTGAATTGCCGAAGATGGTATTTAACTGGATTGGCTTTGACGGGAGCAAGGTAAAAGCGGCTCGTTTCCAAGACGCAACGATTTATTGCTCGGAGCTTGGCAATGCAGTCAATGCAATCAAACGCAAAATGCAGCCTTGGGAAAAGGAAGAAATCGCATTTGCCTTGTGGGGTGTAGGTAACCACGGCGGCGGTGCGTCCAGAAAGGATTTAACGGATATCAAAGCGTTTGCGGAAGAACAAAAGGCAAACGGCGTTTCTATTTACCATAGCACGCCCGAAGCGTTCTTCGGCAAGGTGAACCCTGAAGTGGATTTTGATGCGGCGTTGCAGCCTTGCCTTATCAAGTGCTATTCCTCCATTGCACGCTTAAAGAAAAAATATGCGGAGCTTGAAAACAAGCTTTTACGCGCGGAAAAAATTTGTGCGTATGCGGATCAATTAGGGCTTTATAAATACAATCTTGAAGCATTTGCTGATGCACAAAAGAACTTGGCGGCGATACAGTTCCACGACGTTTTGTCGGGTACTTGTATTATCGAAGGGGAAAAGAGTAGCTTGCAAAAAGCGGAATATGCGTTAGAGCTTCTTGATAAAGAGTTTACGAAAGCATTTATGGCGCTTTGCGCTGATTATGCAAAAGCAAGACCCGGCGACTATCCCATTTTTGTGTACAATCCCAATCCTCATAAGGAAGAACAAATCTTCAACGGGGAATTTTTCTTGCAAGATCCGATTGTATCGGAAACGGAAGGCTATGAATTTACGGTGAGAAAGGATGGGGAAGAAGTACCCTTCCAAGCCATCAAGGAATCCTCCTGCATCAATATAGACAGAAGCAAGCGTTTTGCGATTAAGACGGAATTAAATCCTTTGTCGATTACGCGTTTTGACGTGGAAGTTCGTAGGGGCGCAAGAAAATATTTGGATAGAAATACGCAAACGCAATTCGTGAATAATAATGGAGCGAAAGCTGCCTTTGAACCGAAAAATGGTGCGTTAAACTCGTACATGGTAGGGGGTAATGAGTATTTGAAGGGTGAAGCCTTCACTCCGATTGTCTTTGATGATAACCCCGATCCTTGGGGTTGGCATATGAAAAAGATTGGCACGAATTATCGCGTGGCAACGCCGAAGATCGTTTCGCGCGTAGTGGAACGTGGTGATTTGTTGACGACGATGGAAACCATTTACGATACGGGTAAATCGGACATCCGCGTAGCGTACACGTTGTATAAAGATTTCGACTATATCGACGTGACGGTAAACGTGTATTGGAACGATGAAGGGAAGGGCTTGAAGCTGGAAATCCCCGTAAAGGAAATTGAACGTTTTATCGGTCAAACGGCATTTGGTACGCAAGAATACGGACAGGAATCGGAAGAATGCTCGCAACGTTTTGTTGGCGTGCAAATGGCGGATAAGATTCTCACTGTGTTCAAAGACGGTACGTACGGTTGCTCGATTGAGGATGGTAAGCTCTATATCACCCTTTTGAATGGTTCGGTTTATTGCGCGCATCCCGTAGATCAATTGCCGATTATTGACGAGCAAAGATTCAATTACTATATCGATTTGGGTAGACACGAATTCACCTTCCGTTTGGAAGTATGTAAAGAAGAGGAATTGGAGAGAAAGGCGGCGGCGTTTACGCAAAAGCCTTATGCGCTCAACTTCTATCCCCACGGCTGCGGCGAAAAGAGAGAGGAGGCTCCCGTTGTGATTTCCAACGAACAAATTTCCCTTTCCGCATTCAGAAAAGTGGCGGTGGATACGTACATGGTACGCCTTATCAACAATTTTAGCGATTCGGCTGCGTGTGAATGCAAGGTGTTTGATAAGTCCTTGAAGCTTGCGTTTGGTAAGTACGAAGTCAAGACCTTGATTTACAAGAACGGCGAATTGAAAGAACAAGAATCTATGTTGAACTTATAAGCGCAAGTCACTTATAAAAAGTACATAAATAACATATAAAAAATGCATAGCCATTCCGCAAAGCACGGAATGGCTATGCTTAAAAAGGGATCTTTGTAAGGAAGAAGGGGGGATGGTCGTCGTTCCGAAAGGTAGATTTTATTTGGCGGCGGTGAGAATGTGGTCGAATACAACCCTTTATCTTGAAAGCGGTGCGCAGTTGTACGGAAGTGATAATTGCGAGGACTATGAAGTGTTCGCAGTCCCCGATACGGTCGAAATGCGTTCGGACATGGAGCTGATTACGCAGTATTACGGCAAAACGTGGGAAACCTATCGTCGTGCAATCATTACGGCGCACGGCGAAGAAAATGCGGAAGTGATGATCGTTCGCGGTCCCTACGACGCAGAAGGTATTGAACTTCCTTACGAATTCGAATTGGATGCTGGCGCAACCGTTAAGTTCAACGTTTGCACGACGGCATATATGACGTTGACGGAAGATGAAATCAACCTTGTACTTGAAAAAGTAGAAGACGTTACGCCTCCTACGAGCGAAGAACCCGAAGTTCCCGGCACTTCCGAAGAACCCGTAGTTCCCGGCGAATCCGAAGAACCTGAAGTTCCCGGCGAATCCGAAGAACCCGTAGTTCCCGGCGAATCCGAAAAAACCGAAGAAGACAAGAAGGATAAGAAGAAGGGCTGCGGCTCGAGCCTTGGTCTTGGTGTGGCTGGTGCGTTGACGGCTGTTGGCGCGGCGCTTGTTATCAAGAAGAGAAAAGAAGACTAATTTCCTTCTAAATTGAACAAATAAAGGTTGGGCAAGGAGAAATCCTTGCCCAATTTTTTCTTATGAAAACCTTGTATTTTACGCGCACGTGTGATATAATATAAGAAATGAAAAAACGGAGAAGGGTATGTACTGTATCGGCTTTGATATCGGCGGCACGAAATGTGCGGTGTCGCTTGGAAAAATAGAAAAGGGCGAGATTGAGATTTTAGGCAGGGAAGAAACGCCCACCTTGCCCTCTGCAACGGAAACGCTTGAAAATCTTGCCAAAGCGGTGGAAAGCTTTCAATCGAGCAGGGAAATTGCGGCGGCTGGGATTAGCTGCGGCGGGCCGCTTGATAGCGTGAAAGGGGTGATTATTTCGCCTCCGAATTTGCCCCATTGGCATGGCTTTGCGATTGTGGAGTATATCCAACAACGTTTCGGCTTAAAGGCAAAATTGCAAAACGATGCGAATGCTTGCGCTGTTGCGGAATGGAAATTTGGCGCAGGGAAAGGCACGAAAAATATGGTGTTTATGACCTTTGGCACGGGGCTTGGCGCTGGGTTGATTTTGGACGGAAAGCTGTATAGCGGCACGAACGATAACGCTGGCGAGGCAGGGCATATTCGCCTTGCAAAGCGTGGGCCGATGGGGTATGGAAAGGAAGGCTCGTTCGAGGGATTTTGTAGCGGCGGCGGCATTGCGCAGCTTGCGAAAATTATGGCGCTCCGCGCAAAGAAAATCCCCGATTCTATCGTGGAGATGGGGGGCGTGTCCGAGATTACGACGAAAAAACTTGCTTTGAAGGCGTTTGCTGGGGATAAATTTTGTAAGCGCGTTTTTGCCAAAAGTGGCGAGCTTTTGGGGAAGGGATTGAGTATTTTAATCGATATTCTTAACCCCGAAAAAATCGTGCTTGGCGGCGTGTTTATGCGCTCGTCGGCGCTGTTGGTGCCGTCGATGCGCAAGCAAATTGAAAAGGAAGCGTTGGGCGTGAGTGCGCAGGTATGCGAAATCGTGCCTGCAAAATTGAGTGAAAATATCGGCGATATTGCCGCGCTTGCGATTGCGGCAAGCGAAATAGGAGTGTAAAATATGAAAGAAACAACGAGAGAGATTTTAGAGAGCCTTGTAGCACGCTATCCTGCGCTTACGAGTGAAAAAACGAATATTCAAAACGCATACCAAGTGCTTGCGGATTGTTTTGCGAGCGGTCACCGCTTGTATATTTGCGGCAACGGCGGTAGCGCGGCGGACAGCGAGCATATCGCAGGCGAGCTGTTGAAGAGCTTCAAAAAATGCCGTCCTTTGCCCGAAAAGCTTACGAAAGCATTAGCGGAATATGAGGACGGAGATGCCCTGATTGCAGGCTTAGAGGGCGGTTTGCCCGTCGTGTCTTTATGCGGCCATTTTGCCTTTTCTACGGCGTATTTGAACGACAAAGACCCTGCCTTTATCTTTGCGCAACAGGTCAATGCGTACGGCGAAAAAGGGGACGTTTTGCTTACCCTTTCCACGTCGGGAAATTCGAAAAATTGCGTGTATGCGGCGATGGTTGCAAAGGCGCTTGAAATGGGGACGGTGGCGCTTGTCGGCGGCAATGGCGGTAAGCTGAAAACGCTTGCGGACGTGACGGTTGTTGCGCCTGAAAAGGAAACGTATAAGGTGCAGGAATATCATTTGCCCATTTATCATTGTCTTTGCGCAATGTTGGAAGAGGAATTTTTTTAAGGAGCGGCGACGATGAAGGTAATTGCAACGCGTGACGGTGAGAAGAAAAAAGAATACGAGCTCGTCGAGTTGTTCGAAGGAAAACCGACCAAATTTCACACGAAATTTTCCGTTTCATACACAGAGGAGAAGGTGTGCTTTCATTTCGTCAGCTCGTACATGGGTGCCTTAAATTGCCCATATTCGGGTGAAAACGAGCCTGTTTGGCGTGGGGATGCGGTGGAAGTGTTTATTTCCCCGTTTGGAAAGATGAACGAGTATTTTGAGTTTGACGTCGCGCCGAATCTTTCCTACTATTATTGCCATATCTTAAATCCCGATGGTAAGACGGCGTACAATCACGTACTGGACGACGAGCCTTCGGCGGAATCGATTGTAAAGGACGGCGTTTGGGAAGCGATTATCGAAGTGCCGTTTGAGATTATGTTGAAGGAAAATGCGGGGGATTTCAAAAAAATTCCTTGGAAAATGAACGCCTATCGCTACGACGCAATCAACGGCGAATACTGTGCGCTTTCTCCTACGGGCGTGGAAAATTTCCATATCCCGAAAGCATTTTTAGAGCTCATTTTTGAATAAGAAAAATAGAAAAACGCCGCCCGTTGGGGCGGCGTTTTTACGTTGTATTTTCTTAAAAAATCATCTGTGTTCAAAGGCAAGAGGGATACCCATGTCCTTAATGAGTTGGCAAGCGGTGCGTACCTTTTGCGCTTTGTATTCCTTGGCGATATGCCCGTCAAAGCCGACGGAAAGGCGTACGCCCGATTTCTTCACGATTTCCTGCTGGGTTTTGTTCTTGAAGAACTCCGTCACGTAATCGTGTTGCTTAAAGCCGTGCAGGCTATCGTAATTGACGTTCATTTCCCAAAAGATTCCATTTTCCGCCATTTTGCGGAAATAGCGATGGGGTTCTTCGCCCAGGCTTTGAATGAATTGGAACATATCTGTATGCGCTACGCCGACGGGACAACCCAAACGACGGGCATAGGCGAAAAGGTCGCCGTTGGTAATCGACATCGGGTGATCAAGATTTTCCAGCAAGGCAAAATCAAAGAAGGAAACGTCTGCGGCGTCGGGCAAAGCGTAGCTATCCTTGCTCTTTAACGTGCAAACCTCAATCCCACAAAGAATTTTGATTTTTTTTGCGTACTTTTCGCGGAGTAAATTCATGTGGTCGTAATAGCGGAGAAGGGTTTTGCCATAGTCCGCGTCAAGGCGAGTGCCTTTGTCCCAACAAAATTCCACTCTCGCACAGCCGACGCCGTAGTTATGGTCGCAAATGCCGAGCTGCTGTATACCGTTTGCTATCGCCGTTTCAATCACCGTTTCGGGCTTGTCTTGCGAGCAAAACGAATAGTAAGTATGTGCGTGTAAATCTTGAATCATAATCAAACCTTTTTGTCGTTGTTGTTTTTTAGTATAATACAAAACTTTTCAGAATGCAAGCAAAATTAGAAAAAAGTTTGCAAGGATTTTAATAGACGAGCTTGCTATTCCCCACGTCGAGCGTTTCGGGGGGCGCAACGTCCGTCACCACCAAATCGTATTCGGCAAGTGCCGCCAAACGGTAGGTTCCGTGCGCTTTAAACTTCGTGTGGTCAATCAAAATTACTCGTTTTTTACAATGCTCAAACGCCACTCGTTTGATTTCCTTTTGTTCGAGCGACCGCTCGAAGGACTCGCTGCCAATCACCGCCGCACAGGACGAAATCATCAAATCAAAGGAAAAATCATTGAGCTGACGAGCCGTCCAGCTCCCCGTTGCCGAGTTGGTGTTAAAATGCACGTTTCCGCCGAGAAAAATCAAATTGATGTTCGGCTTTTTGGAAAGCTGTATTGCCGTTTGCAGGTTGTTCGTGACGACCGTTTTGTAATTCAAATCAATCCGTTCCGCCAAGGCAAGCGCCGTGGACGAGCTGTCGATAAAAACCGACTTGAACGAGGGGATATGGGGCAGGGCTTTCGTCACGACTCGTTCTTTTTCGCTCGCGTTTTTTTCCATTCGGAAAAATATGGAAATTTCCTCTGCGTTTTCAGGGAGTAGCGCGCCGCCGTGGCTACGCTCGATTAAACCCATCGAATGCATTTCCGCAAGGTCGCGGCGAATGGTCGCCTCGCTGACGTACAGCTCCTTTGCAAGCACCGTCACCACCGCCTTTTTGTCCTCTTTTAACCGCCGTAATATCTCGTTTTGTCTTTCTGTGAATGCCATAAACTACTCCAAATCGTATTTTTTCACAAAAAATAGGGATTTTTTGCGCGTTTGTGCGCATTTATGTTCATATTGTATCATAAAAAATTTTTTTTGTCAATATTTCGAACATATATAGACAAGAGAAAAATTATATGCTATAATATAGATGTGTGAAAATGCGCGGGTGCGGTAAAGTGAACAAAAGCGCGCAAAAATGAACACGGAAAGACGTGAAAAAACTTCGAAAGGACGGAAAAATATGAGATATTATCTTGCAATCGATATCGGCGCATCGTCGGGCAGACACATTGTGGCACATTTGGAAAATGGAAAAATGATTACGGAAGAAATTTATCGTTTCCAAAACGGTCCTGAAGACGTTGTAGGATATGATGGCAAAGAGCATTTGATGTGGACGCATGAAAGATTGTTCACGGAAATTCTCAACGGTTTGAAACAAGCGAAGGAGCTTGGGAAAGTGCCTTATGCGGTGGGGATTGATACGTGGGGCGTTGACTATGCCTTGCTTGATGAGAACGATCAAGCGATTGGCGGTATTTACTGCTACCGCGATTCGAGAACGGAATCGACGATTCCTGCGGTACATGAAAAGTTGCCCTTTGAAAAGCTTTTCGAAAAGACGGGGATTGCGTTTGCATCCTTTAACACGGTGTATCAACTTCTCGACGACGTGAAGTCGGGCAGAATGGCGAAAGCGAAATCGATGCTCATGCTTCCCGATTATTTCCACTTCCGTTTGACGGGCGTGAAGAAGCAAGAATATTGCAACGCAACGACGACGGGTATGGTCAATGCGAAAACGCATACGTGGGATGAAGAAATTATCGAAACGCTCGGCTATAAGAAAGAACTTTTCGGCGACCTTGCACAGCCTGGTGAAATTGTAGGGGAATTTACCGACGAGGTTGCGGCGATTGTTGGCTATAAAGCAAAGGTGGTGCTTCCTGCGACGCACGATACGGCAAGTGCAGTGCTTGCAGCTCCTTTGGAAGCGCAAACCCCGTACATTTCGAGCGGTACTTGGTCCCTTCTCGGCGTGGAGCAAAACGAAGCGCACACCTCGAAGAGCGCGCTTGACGCAGGGTACTCTAACGAAGGTAGCTTGAATCATACGGTACGTTTGCAAATCAATATCATGGGGCTTTGGATGATTCAACAAGTCCGTCACGAAATCGATGATAAATACAGCTTTGCCGAGCTTGTGAATATGGCGAAGGCGAACCCTGTAAATTACGAGCTTGACGTAAACGATCAAAGATTCCTCGCTCCTGAAAATATGACGGCGGAAATCAATGCTGCGGTCGGCAAGGAATTGACGACGGGGGAAATGGCGTACGTGATTTACGACAACCTTGCAAGATATTACGATATCGCACTCAAAGCGTTGGAAAGCGTGACGGGTGAAAAGTATGAAACCCTCAATATTATCGGCGGCGGCAGCAAGAATATGTTCTTGAACGAGCTTACGGCGAAATATACGGGCAAGAAGATTATTGCAGGCCCGGCGGAAGGTACGGCAATCGGCAACTTGATGATGCAGATGATCGGCTGTGGCGATATCAAGGACGTTGCGGAAGGGAGAAGGATAGTAAAAGATTCCTTCGACGTCGTAGATTTATAAAACGGAGAATCTGCTACGTTATACGGCGTTGCGCTACGTTTTTGTCGGTTGCGTACGGACAAGTACGCGCCCATCGAAAAGCCTCGCGCGCCTGGTCTAACTTGCAGCTTGCACCGTTTTAGGGCGAAAAAAATCCAGCTACGTTATACTGCGTTGCGCTACGAATAAAACAATAGCGATTAAACAATTAAGGGAAAGCTTATGAGAGTAATTTTTTATGGGGATTCGATTACCGATGCGGGTAGAAATTACCAAGTGGATTTTGATCCCGAGCATTACGGTCGTGGGTACGTAAAATACGCCATGGAAACGTTGATGGCGGAAGATCCCGAGAAGTACGTGCTGTATAATCGTGGGATTAGCGGAAACCGTATCGTGGATTTGTATGCAAGAATCAAAAAGGACGTTTGGAATTTACAGCCCGACGTTTTGAGTATTTTGATTGGCGTCAACGACGTATGGCACGAGTTGGATGGGGAAAACGGCGTGGATCTCGTCCGTTTTGAAAAAATTTACCGCATTTTGCTGGACGATACGTTGGAAAGATTCCCGAATTTGAAAATCCTGCTTTGCGAACCCTTCATTTTGAAAGGGAGCGCGACGGTAGAGAAATGGGAAGAGTTCTTGCAAGTGAAAGAGTATGCAAAGGTTGTGAAAAAGCTTGCAAACGAATACGGGTTCGATTTCCTGCCCTTGCAAGAAACTTTGGATAAGGCGGCGGCGCTCAACGGCTCGGAATATTACGCGGCGGACGGGGTGCATCCGACAGCGGAAGGGGCGAAGCTTATCGCGGCGGAATGGTTAAAAGCGTTCAAAAAAATTGAAAAATAAAAAATAGATATATTTATAAGGAGATGGAAAATATGTCCAGATACGAAGAAGCAAAAAAGATTTACGCGCAATTCGGCGTTGACACCGAAGCGGCAATGGAAAGACTTGCAAAGCTTTCCGTAAGCGTACACTGCTGGCAAGGCGACGACGTTATCGGCTTTGACGGTAGCGATTCCCTTTCGGGTGGTATTCAAACGACGGGGAATTATCCCGGTAGAGCGAGAAATCCCGAAGAATTGTTCGCTGACCTTACCACCGCATTCAAGCTTATGCCCGGCAAAAAGCGTGTAAACGTACATGCGTGCTACGCGATCCTTGGCGAAGACAAAGGCAAGGTTGACCGTGACGCTTACGAATACAAGCATTTCGAGCCTTGGGTAAAATGGGCAAAGGAAACGGGTCTTGAAGGGGTAGATTTTAACCCGACTTGGTTCTCGCATCCTATGATGAAAGACGGGCTTTCCTTGTCTTCCCCTGACGAAAACGTTAGAAAGTTCTGGGTAAACCACGGCAAAGCTTGTATGAAAATTGCGGCGGAAATCGGTAAGGCGATGGGCAGTCCTTGCTGTGTAAACCTTTGGGTACCCGATGGTACGAAGGATATCCCTGCGGATAGACTTGGCCCCCGTCTTCGTTTGAAGAAGTCCTTGGACGAAGTGCTTGAAGGTTACGATAAGGAATGGGTTATTCCTGCGGTAGAAAGCAAGGTATTCGGTATCGGCGTAGAAAGCTACACGGTAGGTAGCAACGAATTCTATCAAAACTATGCGGCAACTCGCGGCATTTGCTGCTTGCTCGATACTGGTCACTATCATCCTACGGAAGTTGTTTCCGATAAGATTCCTTCGATGCTCGCGTTCTATGATAAGGTACAGCTCCACGTTTCCCGTCCCGTTCGTTGGGACTCCGACCACGTAATCGTTGTCGACGACGAGCTGAAAGAACTTTCCAAAGAAATCATCCGCAACGACGCAGACGATAAGGTAATCGTAGCGCTTGACTATTTCGACGCTTCTATCAACCGTCTTTGCGCTTGGGTGACGGGTGTTCGCTCGATGCAAAAAGCGCTCCTTTCGGCAATCCTTCAACCGTATGCGGAAATGAAGAAATTGCAAGACGAAGGCAACTTCACGAAAGTGTTCTATATGCACGAAAGAGTGAAATACCTTCCCTTCGCCGACGTTTGGGATGAATACCTTGCTCGCCAAGGCTTGAAAGAAGATTGGTGGGAAGAAGTCGAAAAATTCGAAAAGGAAGTTATCGCAAAGAGAAACTAACCATAAAAAGTGTGTTTTTGATCGGGGACTCCATTCGGCTTGGCTATGAGCGATACGTGAAAGCAATGCTGGAAGGGTATGCGGAAGTGTATTCCCCGAAAGAAGTCAACGGCGGTATGGCGCAATACGTGCAGCGTTGGGTGAACGAGTGGAAACGGCGGGAAAACGTGCCGGACGAGCTCGACCTGGTGCATTGGAATGCAGGGCTTTGGGACGTTTTGAGAATTTGCGGCGACGATACGTTTAGCTCGCCTGCCGTGTATCAAGAAACCCTTGTGAAAATCCACAATCGTTTGCGCTTACTTTTCCCAAAGGCAAAGCTTGTATTCGCGTTGAGTACGGCGGTCAAGGAAAAGGAGTATCGAGGGGAATATCAAAGATACAATCACGATATTGAAACTTTCAATAAAATCGCAATCGAAACCCTGCAACCGCTTGGCGAAACCTTTGACGATTTATATGAAATCACGAAAGACGCGCCCGATTCCTGTTGGTCGGATATGACCCATTTTAATACCCTTGACGGGATTAAGCTGGTGGGTAATCGGGTAGTCGACTGCGTATGTACGCAGCTTGGGATAGACAGAGAGGCGCTTGCGCAAAAGGAAGCGGAGCTTTTCGAGATTCCCGAAAAAATATTAGGCTGTTAAAAAAAATCTTTATTATATATAAGGAGTAATCGAAAAAATGAAAATTCTCGTTGTAAACGCAGGGAGCTCTTCGCTCAAGTATCAGTTGTTTGATATGGACACGAACGAAGTGCTTGCAAAAGGTCTCTGCGAAAGAATTGGGCTTGACGGAATTGTATCGCACAAGCGTCCGGGCAAACCTGATTACAAGGCAAACGCGGATTTCCCCGATCACAAAGCGGCGATTGCGTGCGTGCTTTCCCTTCTTACCGATGCGGAAAAGGGCGTAATCGCAAGCGTTGAGGAAATTTCGGCGGTAGGGCACAGATTCGCACACGGCGGTGAAAAATTGAAAAAATCCGCGGTGCTTGGCGATCAAGAGCTTGAATATCTCGAAAGCATCGTAGGGCTTAACCCCTTGCATGGACCTCCCGCAATCAGCGGCTTGAAGGCGTGCAAAGAGGTAATGCCGAACGTAAACCACGTCGGGGTATTCGATACGTCGTACTATTCCGGTATGGAAGAACACGCTTACATTTATCCCATTCCCTATAAATATTATGAACAATATAAAGTTCGTCGTTATGGCTTCCACGGCACGTCGCATCGTTACGTAGCAGGGCAAGCGCAAGAGCTTTTGGGGAATAAGGATGCAAAGATTATCACCTGTCACTTGGGCAACGGTTCGTCTATTACGGCGACGATGAACGGCAAAGCAGTGGATACGTCGATGGGCTTTACCCCTCAAGACGGTGTGCCGATGGGTACGCGCAGCGGCGCAATCGATCCTACGATCGTCACCTTCTTGCAAAAAGCGGAAGGCTTGACGGCGGACGAAGTGGATAAGATTCTGAATAAGGAATCCGGGTTGCTTGGTCTTTCGGGGATTTCGAGCGATTGCAGAGACGTATGTATTGCAGAAGCGGAAGGAAACGAGCGTGCGGCACTCACCTTGAAGGTGCTTGTACATAACATCAAGAAGATTATCGGCTCTTACGTAGCGGAAATGAACGGCGTGGACGCAATTGTCTTTACGGCAGGGATTGGCGAAAACGATCGTGACATTCGCGCAAGAATTTGCAAAGATATGTCCTTCTTGGGCATTGAAATCGACGAAGAAGTGAACAAAAACAGCAAGCGTGGGGAATTTGTGGATATTTCCGCAAAGGGCGCGAAAGTAAAAACGTACGTAATCCCTACCAACGAAGAGTATATGATTGCTCTCGACACCAAAAATTTGACAAAATAAAAAAATAATATAAAGGACTGGAAAAAAACTATGAAATCACCTTTTGAAATTAAGAAGGAAATTTGCGAAGTAGGGCTTAAGCTCTGGCAGAAAGGGTTCGTTGCAGCGAACGACGGTAACATCTCCGTAAAGATTAGCGATAACGAATACTATTGCACCCCCACGGGCGTATCTAAGGCTTCCTTGACGCCTGACATGATCATCAAAGTAGACAAAGACGGTAAAAAGCTCGAAGGGAAACTCAATCCTTCGTCCGAAATCAAGATGCACATGAGAGTGTATCGTGAACGTCCTGACGTAAACGCAGTCGTTCAAAGTCGGAGGCCAAGCGGTCTTAGGAAGACAAC
>JAZORL010000115.1:0-12497 GCA_045656625.1 Candidatus Scatosoma sp.
CCAAAGCAATCGTGCCTTGACCTGCGATAACGTCTTCGTCGTTGAACGGATGCAAGAAGGTGTACCCTTTCTCTTCCGCGAGCTGCAACGCTTTTTGATAAGCGTCGTCGTACACGCCTTCTACAAGACAAACCTCTGCCCCATAGCTCTTCGTCGCTTCCACTTTGGAAATCGGTGCGCCGTCGGGCAAGCAAATCACCGCTTTAATCCCGTTCTTTTGTGCCGCAAGCGCAACCCCTTGCGCATGGTTGCCTGCCGAGCAAGCAATCACGCCCTTTGCCTTTTCTTCGGCGGAAAGTCTGGTCATTTTATAATACGCACCACGCACCTTGAACGAACCCGTGATTTGCAGGTTTTCCGTTTTCAAGTAAAGCTCTGCACCGGGGCAAAGCTTGGGCGCATACAAAACGTCCGTTTTTCTCGCCACGCCCTTTAATGCGTGGCTCGCTCTATACACGTTGTCGATAGTAAGCATATATTTTTCCTTCTTTTAAGGTTTCATTCCATACACGGTATGCCCGTTTTAGCGTAAACTGTTGATAAACTGTTCCGCACCGCGCGCCGAACGGCTGCCCTTGCGAATGGCAAATTCTTCCGCTTGGCGTTCGAGTTCCTTTTCTTCCATCGTGATATCGTAGCGGTTTGCAAGCTCCTTCACGATACGAAGATACAACGCCTTGTTCGGTTTCGAGAACAGCACCGTAAGCCCAAAACGCTCGGAAAGGGACAAGGTTTCTTGCAAGGTATCGTTGATATGCACGTCGTCGCCGTCACGATCCCCAAAGCTTTCCTTAACGATATGGCGGCGATTGCTTGTCGCATAGATTACGGCGTTATCCGCCGTTGCGCTTGCCGAACCCTCGAGCGCGGCTTTGAGCATACTGAAATCGTCGTTGTTTTGATTAAAGGACAAATCGTCGATAAAGATGATAAATTTCAAGGGGTTGCCGCTGATTTTCCCCATCACGTAGGGAAGGTAGCGAAGCTGATCCTTGCGAAGCTCAATCAGACGTATCCCCTCGTCGTAAAAATCATTCGCAATCGCTTTCACCGTCGAGGATTTCCCCGTACCAGCATCGCCGCACAAAAGTACGTTTGCAGCAGGTCTGCCCTCGATAAACGCACGGGTGTTTTCTACGACCTTTTGGCGTTCCTTTTCGTAGCCGATAAATTGAGAAATACCCGTTCTATCCGCACTGACAATCGCTTCAATCTTCTTTTCATCGGAAAGGCGAAACATTCTATTCGACGAGAATATTCCATACCCATATTTATGCAAGCTTGCCAAACGACGGGCATAAGAGGCACCCATGTCCGCATTCACGGACGTAAATTCGGGAATTTCGGAAAGGGAAACACCCATATCCGCCGCAAAATCCGCGCTGGTAAGCGCCGCAAAACAAGAGAAACTTTGCAATTCTCTATCCATAGAATTTTGCAGCTGCTCCCACACTCTTTTGCCTTCGGCTACGCTTTTTACGTACACGTTTTCATCTTCGGAAATCAATCTTTCCACAAGCTCGGTCAACGAGCCGCCCTGTTTGTAAATTTCCGAGACAAACGCAGCATACGCCTTGCGTTTTTCTTCGTTCGTTTCCGCTAAAACGTATTTTTCAAACGCCTGAAAAAGGGGTTTTTCCGTCACGCCGCGGAATACGGAGCAAAGGCAAAGCTTGCCGTAAATTGTTCTTAATTCGTTGTTCATAATTCCTATTAAAGATTCTCGATAATCTTATCCGTCATTTCCTTCGTGCCAAGCAAGGGATACTTGCTTTCGCCAAGATCCGCCGTGCGATAACCCGCTTCGAGCACTTTATCCACCGCCGAAACGATGTCTTCGCTCGCTTCCTTTTCATCAAACGCATAAAGGAGCATCATCGCCGCCGAAAGCACAGTGGCGATCGGGTTTGCCTTGTTTTGGCGTGCAATATCGGGCGCAGAACCGTGAATCGGTTCGTACAAACCACGCTTACCGCTGTCAAGCGACGCCGACGGCAGCATACCGATCGAGCCGGTAATTTGCGAAGCTTCGTCGGAGAGAATGTCGCCAAACATATTGCTCGTGACGATCACGTCAAACTGCGACGGATTGCGAACAAGCTGCATCGCCGCATTATCCACGAGCATATCGGCAACCTCTACGTCGGGATATTCCACCGCAATTTCATGTACAATCTTTCTCCAAAGACGAGAGGTTTCCAAAACGTTCGCTTTGTCGATACTCGTAAGCTTCTTGCGACGTTTTCTCGCCGTTTCAAATGCTACGCGCACGATACGTTCGATTTCCATACGGCTATAACTTTCGGTGTCGTACGCCTCTTCGCCGTACTTCCCTTCACGATAACCGCGTTCCCCAAAATAGATACCGCCCGTAAGTTCACGAACAATCATAATATCAAAGCCGTTTTGCGCAATGTCCTCTCTCAACGGACAAGCACCTTTAAGCGCAGGGTAGAGCTTCGCAGGACGAAGATTGGTGAAAAGCCCCATCGCCGCGCGAATACCGAGAAGCGCCTTTTCGGGGCGCAAATGCCCAGGGAGGGTATCCCATTTCGGGCCGCCGACCGCACCAAGCAATACGGAATCAGAGTTTAAGCACCCTTCCACCGTTTCTTCGGGCAGGGGCTTGCCACATTCGTCAATCGCCGCGCCGCCGATAAGATAGGGCGTGAACGTAAAGCCGATGTTTCTCTTTTTGCCGACCGCTTCCAAAACGCGCACGGCGCTTTCCACGATTTCAGGACCGATACCGTCCCCTTTCAATAAACCGATTTTGTATTCTTTCATAATCTCACCTTCGTATAGGTTTTTCCCTAATCAATTAGGGAGTATAGGGACAGAATACGTTTTCAATGCGTACCTGCCCCCTTCATTTTTATTTTACGTCGCCTTTTTGAATAGACTTCACAAGTCCGCCGTTCGTGATAATTTTTTGGATAAATTCGGGGAAGGGCTGCGTTTTGAAGCTCTTGCCCGTCGTGCGATTGTAGATAACGCCGTTATCCAAATCCGCTTCCACTTTATCACCGTCCGAAATCCCGTCCACCGCTTCGTCACATTCCAAAATCGCAAGACCGATATTGATCGAGTTGCGATAGAAAATTCTTGCGAAGCTTCTTGCAATCACGAGGGAAATCCCGCTCGCCTTGATTGCGATAGGCGCATGTTCGCGCGAAGAACCGCAGCCGAAGTTGAAGCCGGCAATCATAATGTCGCCGTTTTCCACTTTGTTTACGAAATCCTTGTCGATATCTTCCATACAATGGGACGCAAGCTCTTTATGATCACTCGTATTTAAGTATCTTGCAGGAATGATAACGTCGGTGTCTACGTTGTCGCCGTATTTGATCGCTTTTCCGTTAAAAATCATTCCATTACCTCCTCGGGACTTGCAATTCTGCCCATAATCGCCGAAGCCGCCGCCACCGCAGGGGACGCCAAGTACACTTCGGATTCTACGTGACCCATTCTTCCGACAAAGTTTCTATTCGTCGTTGCAACAGCTCTTTCGCCTGCCGCCAAAATACCCATATAACCGCCAAGACAAGGTCCGCACGTGGGCGTAGAAACTACGCAGCCCGCTTCAATGAAAATCTTGACGAGTCCGTTTTCCACCGCCTTCATGTAAACGTCTTGGGTTGCGGGAATGATGATTGCGCGCACGCGCTTGGCAATCTTTTTGCCCTTCAAAATTTCCGCAGCTTCCGCAATATCCTTATACTGTCCGTTCGTGCAAGAGCCAATCACCACTTGGTCGATGGGAATCTCGCCGATTTCGTCGAAAGTCTTGGTGTTTTCCGGCAAATGCGGGAACGCAACCGTCGGTTTGATAGTGCTCAAATCGATTTCGTACGTTTCGTCGTACACCGCGTCTTCATCCGCTTTATAGGCTACGAATGCACGATCCGAGCGTTCTTTTACGTACGCTTCCGTTTGTTCGTCAACCTCGAAAATACCGTTCTTTGCGCCTGCTTCAATCGCCATATTCGAAATGGTCAAGCGATCGTAAATGGTGAGCGACTGCACCCCTTCGCCGACAAATTCCATCGACTTATAAAGCGCGCCGTCTACGCCGATTTTACCGATAATGTGCAAAATCACGTCCTTGCCCGAAACGTATTTATTCAGCTTGCCCTTGAGCACGAACTTGATAGCGGAAGGCACTTTGAACCAAGCCTTGCCCGTTGCCATACCGCACGCCATATCCGTCGAGCCAACGCCCGTCGAGAATGCGCCGAGCGCACCGTAGGTGCAAGTGTGGGAGTCTGCCCCGATTACGACGTCGCCAGGCACGACGAGTCCCTTTTCAGGGAGCAACGCATGCTCAATCCCCATTCTACCTACGTCGTAGAAATGAGTGACTTCGTGCTTGTCACAAAAGTCACGGCACATTTTGCATTGCGCCGCTGCCTTAATGTCTTTGTTGGGTGCGAAATGGTCCATTACCATCGTCACTTTGTCTTTATCGTAGACTTCGGTCGCACCGATTTTTTCAAACTCTTTAATCGCTACGGGGGAAGTGATGTCGTTGCCGAGCACACGGTCCAAATCGACCAAAATAAGTTGCCCCGCTTCTACCTTTTCCAAACCCGCGTGCGCCGCGAGTATTTTTTGCGTCATTGTCATGGACATAATGATGTTTCCTTTTTAGGTGGTTGTTTTATTATTTTAATACGTTCTTATCGTAAACGTGAAGATGCAAGCAAGACAAGGCGCTGCAAGGGAACATACTGAGTAGTATGTGACCGAACAGCAACGCCGTATTGCGACGCATATGCGCGTTTACTTATTGATGATTGCGCCTTTGTCGGCAGAAGATACCTGCGCTGCATATCTCTTCAAGTAGCCGCTGACTTCCTTCTTTTTCAAAACGGTGTTTGCCTTACGTTTTGCGAGTTCTTCGTCGGAAACGTTGAGCTTAATCGAATAATTGGGAATGTCGATAGAAATGATATCCCCATTTTGCACGTACGCAATCGGACCGCCCGAAACCGCTTCAGGGGAAACGTGCCCGATGGATGCGCCGCGCGTTGCACCCGAGAAACGTCCGTCCGTGATGAGCGCAACGTCCTTATCCAAGCCCATACCTGCAATCGCCGACGTGGGCGAAAGCATTTCGCGCATACCAGGACCGCCCGCAGGGCCTTCATAGCGAATTACCACTACGTCACCCTTTTCGATTTTACCGCCGTAAATCGCCGCAATACATTCTTCTTCACTCTCGTAAACCTTCGCAGGGCCTTCGTGTACGAGCATTTCAGGCGCAACCGCCGCACGCTTTACCACGCAACCGTCGGGTGCAAGATTGCCCTTCAATACCGCAATACCGCCCGTTTTACCAAAGGCATTTTCGGGTTTTCTAATTACTTCGTCGTCCAGGTTGACTACGCCGACAAGGTTTTCCTTCATCGTCTTGCCCGTACAGGTCATTACGGACGTATCGAGCAAATTAAGCGCTTCCAATTCCTTCAATACGGCGTGTACGCCGCCCGCTTCGTTCAAGTCTTCCATGTACGTAGGACCTGCTGGCGCAAGGTGACACAAATTGGGGGTCTTTTCGCTGATTTCGTTCACTTCATCCAAGTCAAACTTCACGCCAAGCTCGTTTGCTATTGCAGGAAGGTGCAACATACTATTCGTCGAGCAACCGAGTGCCATGTCTGCGGTGATTGCATTTTTAATCGCCGCCGCCGTCATAATGTCACGGGGACGAATATTCTTTCTCACAAGCTCCATTACTTGCATACCTGCGTGTTTTGCAAGCTCGATACGTGCGGAGTAAACCGCAGGAATCGTGCCGTTGCCACGCAAGCCCATACCAAGCACTTCGGTCAAGCAATTCATCGAGTTCGCCGTGTACATACCCGAACAAGAACCGCAGGTAGGACATACCTTTCTTTCAAACTCGGTGAGCTGTTCTTCATTGATTTTGCCTGCATTGTACGCGCCAACCGCTTCAAACATACTCGAAAGCGAACGCTTTTTGCCATTTACTCTGCCTGCAAGCATAGGACCGCCGCTCACGAACACGGTGGGGATATTTAATCTTGCCGCCGCCATCAAAAGCCCGGGTACGTTCTTATCGCAGTTGGGGATCATAACAAGCCCGTCAAAGCCGTGTGCCATTACCATCGCTTCGGTGGAATCGGCAATCAAGTCACGGGTGACAAGGGAGTATTTCATACCCGTATGCCCCATCGCAATCCCGTCACAAACGGTGATCGCAGGGAACATAATCGGCGTACCGCCTGCCATCGCAACCCCAAGCTTTACCGCTTCGGCAATCTTATCAAGATTGGTGTGACCGGGTACGATTTCGTTATGTGAGCAAACGACCCCGATAAGAGGTCTTGCCTGTTCTTCATCGGTAAGCCCCAACGCGTGATAGAGCGATCTATGCGGTGCGTTATGGAAACCGTCTACAATGGTATCTTTAATCATATTCTTTTACCTTGTTTTTATAAAGTTTTAAGGCGTATTTTGCGGCGATTGACCGCAAAATACGCATAAATTTGATTGAATTTACACTCTAATAAATGCGAAATTACGCACGTTTATTGAGAGATGGAAATGCGAGCAGTTCAAGGCGCCGCTACGTGACCGAACGGCAACGAAGAAATGCGGCGCAAATCACTTTTCATTAATGCGGAGATGCGAGCAGTCCAAGGCGCGCCGTGAGGGAGCGTACCGAGTAGTACGTGACCGAACGGCAACGAAGAAATGCGACGCATATATGCATTAATTGTTGATGAACTTTTCTTCGTCAGCCCAACTATACAACTTACGGATATCTCTACCAACAACTTCGGAAGGATGCTCTGCAGCGATCTTTCTCATTGCGTTGAAGTGTACTTGCGAGCCTGCTTCGGACATATCGAGCAAGAATTCTTTTGCAAACGTACCGTCTTGAATGTCCTTCAAAACCTTCTTCATTGCCTTCTTCGTTTCTTCGGTGATAATCTTCGGGCCGGTCACATAGTCGCCGTATTCCGCCGTGTTGGATACCGAATATCTCATACCTTCGAAACCGCTTTGATAGATAAGGTCAACGATGAGCTTCATTTCGTGGATACATTCAAAGTATGCGTTTCTGGGATCGTAGCCAGCTTCTACAAGCGTTTCAAAGCCTGCTTGCATAAGTGCGCAAACACCGCCGCAAAGGACAGCTTGTTCACCGAAAAGGTCGGTTTCCGTTTCCGTACGGAAGTTGGTTTCGAGAACGCCTGCTCTTGCGCCACCGATACCAGCTGCGTAAGCAAGACCGATTTCGAGCGCATCGCCCGTAGCGTCTTGTTCTACTGCGATCAAGCAAGGAACGCCTTTGCCTACTTGATATTCGCTACGTACCGTATGACCGGGGCCCTTAGGCGCTACCATGATAACGTTTACGTTCTTCGGGGGCTTAATGCAGCCGAAGTGGATATTGAAACCGTGCGCAAAAGCAAGCGTTTTACCTTCGGTAAGGTTGGGTTCGATGCTTTCTTTGTAAAGTTTCGCTTGTTTTTCGTCGTTGATGAGGATCATGATAAGGTCTGCTTTTGCAGCCGCTTCCGCAGCCGTCATAACCGTCACGCCTTGCGCTTCCGCTTTTGCCCAGCTCTTGCTGCCTTTGTAAAGACCAACTACTACGTCCACGCCCGAATCCTTCAAGTTGAGCGCGTGTGCGTGACCTTGCGAACCGTAGCCGATGATCGCTACCGTCTTGCCGTTGAGCTTGTTCAAATCACAATCTTGTTGATAAAAAATTCTGTTTGCCATGAGTTTTTTCCTTCCTTTTCTATGTTAAAATTTTTATTTTTTTATTTAATTCTCTTCCGTGAAGAGGGTCTTATTGCCACGGTCGAGCGCAACCACACCCGTACGGCACATTTCCAAAATTCCATAAGGCTGCATCAGCTTTACGAACGCGTCAATCTTCGACGGCGTACCCGTCACCTCAATACACATTCCCTCGGGGGAATAGTCGATCACGCTTGCTCTGAATACGTCTACCGCCGTCATAATATCGTTGCGGTTTTCCGATCTGTTTTCCACCTTCAAAAGCATAAGCTCACGCTTGATGGGTTCGTCTTCCAGCACTTCCACTTTCTTGACCACGTACAGCTTTTTGAGCTGATTGACAAGCTGTTCTTTTACGTTGTCGTCCCCGTGCATACTAATCGTAATACGGGAATATTCCTTTCTTTCCGTTTCGCCTACGGTCAACGTGTCGATGTTAAAGCCGCGACGGGTGAACATCGCCGATACTCTCGTCAATACACCCGATTGGTTATCTACGTAAACTGCTATGATAAATCTCTTATCCATACTCTACTCCTTTATCATACCTTTGTGATAATATCCGAAATTGCGCCGCCCGGGGGAAGCATAGGCAATACCATTTCGTCCTTGTCGATCGCAACGTCGATTACGCTTACCTTACCCGACGCCAACGCCGCTTCAAAGGCTTTTTTGAGCTCTACTTGCGTTTCCGCTTTATAGCCGTCTGCGCCGAATGCCTTTGCAAGTGCTACGAAATCGGTCTTTCTCGTCAAAATCGTATTGGAATATCTCTTGCCGAAGAAAAGGGTCTGCCATTGTCTTACCATACCCAAAACGCCGTTATTCAAAAGCACGATTACAACGGGGATTTTGTAGGTGACTGCCGTAGCGAGTTCGTTCAAGTTCATCCCGAAGCTGCCGTCGCCCGTAATCAAGACTACGGGGTCTTTCGTCGCTACGTATGCACCCATCGCCGCGCCAAGACCAAAGCCCATCGTACCCAATCCGCCGCTCGATACAATTCTTCTCGGTCCGTCGAAATGCGCATACTGCGCAGCCCACATTTGGTGTTGACCAACGTCCGTTGCGATTACGGTTTTGGCAGGCTTCAATGCATTGATGATTTCAAATACCTGCTTGGGGGTAAGAGGCGCTTTTGCCGCCGCCGCAATTTCTTCTTCGAATTGCTTTTCTTGCTTTTTAAGCTCGTTCACTCTTGCAAGCCAAGCGGGTTTTTCACTCGCTTCGCACTTTGCCGCAATGCGCTTGAAGGAGTCTTCTACGTCGCCGACCAAGCCAAGGTCTACGCGTACGTTTTTATTGACTTCCGCGCTGTCGGGGTCAAGCTGAATAATCTTGCTCGTCTTTGCAAACTTGGAAACGTTCCCCGTTGCTCTATCCGAGAAACGAACGCCGACCGCCAAAATCAAGTCCGCTTCGTTTTGGGACATGGACGATGCATAATGCCCGTGCATACCCTGCATACCAAGGAAACGTTCATTGTCCTGCGGTACGGAAGAAAGACCCATAAACGAACAGCCGATTACTGCGCCAATCTTTTCCGCAAACTTGACGATGTCGTCGCCCATGCCGAGCCCTGCTGCGCCGCCGCCTACGTAAATATACGGACGTTTCGCTTCCGCAATCAATTCCACCGCTTTGTCAATCAAGCTTTCCTTTACCTTGGGCAAGGGAATTTTTTCTACGATGGGTTGGGGTTCGTACTCGTATTTCCCTACTTGCACGTCCTTGGGAATATCGACAAGGACGGGGCCAGGTCTGCCCGATTTTGCAATCGTGAACGCCTTGCGAATGGTATCCGCCAAGTCCTCAATCTTATTGACGAAGAAATTATGCTTGGTGATAGGCAAGGTCACGCCCGTGATGTCGATTTCTTGGAAACTGTCCTTCCCAATAAGCGAGCAAGGCACGTTGCCCGTGATTGCGACCATGGGAATACTATCGAGCATCGCCGTTGCAATACCCGTGACAAGGTTGGTCGCGCCAGGGCCGCTCGTTGCGATACAAACGCCGACTTTCCCCGTCGCACGAGAATAGCCGTCCGCCGCATGGGACGCGCCTTGTTCGTGCGCCGTAAGAATATGATTAATTTCATCTTTATATTCATAGAGGGCGTCGTAGATATTGATAACCTGACCGCCGGGATAGCCGAATACGTCGGTCACCCCTTGTTCAATCAAGGTACGAATTAAAATTTGTGCACCGTTTAATTTCATATATGTATTTACTCCTTGTTGTTGATATTAAAATAGATTGCCGCAAAAGACGCGGTTTCGTCCGTTTACTCGGAATGTGAAGATGCGAGTAGTTCAAGGCGCTGCGAAGGAGCGTACCGAGTAGTACGTGACCGAGCAGCAAAACACGCGGGGTTTCGTCCGTTTACTCGGAATGTGAAGATGCGAGCAGTTCAAGGCGCTGCAAGGGAGCGTACCGAGTCGTACGTGACCGAGCAGCAACGCCGAAATGCGACGCATATACGCGTTCCGCTTATAGCATACGATTGACTGCCGATACCAAAGCCCTCACCGACGACGTCATAATATCGCTGTGGATACCCGTACCCCAATAGGTGTTGCCGTCTGCTACAATGCTCACGTAGGAAGCCGCCGAAGCGGTAGATTTTTCTTCCAATGCGTGCTGTACGTACGTTTCCAAAACGAAATCCTTGCCGATTACCTGTTTGATTGCGCTGGATACACAGTCCAATCTACCGTTCCCGACAACGTCCGTTTGTACACGCTTGCCTTGATATTCGACGATGATCTTGCCGCGTACCGTGTCCGCATCCACGTCTTCGTACGTTGCGTTGACGATATGGAGCTTGTCGCGAAGGTTCACGAAATCGTTCATAAAGATTTCATACACTTCTTGCGGCGAAAGTTCCTTGTGCGCATGGTCGGAAATACTCTTGACGTGATAGCCGAATACTTCGCGCATTTTCGGCGGAAGCACCAAATTGAACTGCGTTTCGAGTATGTACCCGATACCCCCCTTCCCCGATTGGGAATTGATACGGATAACGTCCGCCTCGTACACTCTGCCAACGTCGGCAGGGTCGATGGGGAGATAGGGAACCGTCCACGTATTCGAGTTCTTTTCCACGCGGTATTTCATACCCTTTGCAATCGCGTCTTGGTGAGAACCGCTAAACGCCGCAAACACGAGCGAACCGCTATACGGTTGACGTTCGCTGACTTTCATTCTCGTCACTCGTTCATACACCTTGGTAATGGCAGGCAAATCGGAGAAATCCAGCTTAGGGTCAACCCCTTGCGAGAACATATTGAGCGCAAGCGTGATGATATCGACGTTGCCCGTTCGTTCGCCGTTGCCAAACAGCGTACCTTCGATTCTGTCGCCCCCTGCAAGCAAGCCCATTTCACTATCCGCTACCGCGCAACCACGGTCGTTATGCGGATGCAAGGAAATAATCACGTTTTCACGGTTTTTCAAATTCTTGCACATGTATTCGACTTGGTTTGCGTATACGTGCGGCATCGAGTGGGAAACGGTGACGGGCAAATTGATGATTGCCTTGTCGTTTTCCGTCGGCTGCCAAACGTCGAGCACTGCGTTGCAAATTTCCGCCGCAAATTCGGGCTCCGTACCCGTAAAGCTTTCGGGGGAATATTCAAAGGTAATCTTCCCTTCCGCCTTTTCACGATACTCTTTGCAAAGCTTTGCGCCGAACACGGCGATATCGATGATTTCTTTCTTCTCTCTTCTAAACACCTGTTGGCGTTGCGCTACCGACGTGGAGTTATACAAATGCACGATTGCATTTTTCGCACCCTTCAAGGCTTCGAAGGTCTTGGCGATGATGTGTTCGCGCGATTGCGTAAGCACTTGGATCGTCACGTCGTCGGGGATAAGATTTTCCTCGATGAGCTTGCGGCAGAATTCGTATTCCGTTTCACTCGCCGCAGGGAAACCAATTTCAATTTCCTTAAAACCGACGTAGCAAAGGAGTTTGAAAAACTCCAATTTTTCCTCCAAGCTCATGGGAATGATAAGCGCCTGATTGCCGTCGCGCAAATCGACGCTACACCACACGGGCGGTTTGTCAATGGCGGACTTTTTCACCCAATCCATCGTCACGCCTTGCGGTTCAAAATACTGTTTTACATACTTTTTACTATTTTTCATAATCCTGTCCTTTTCGGGCTAATAAAAAATCTCTCTTCGAAAAGGCGCACGCATTGCGCCTTTTCGAAGAGAGACGAAGATACTTCTCCGCGGTACCACTCTCATTGATGATTGTTCATCCGCTCGTTTTCTCTATAACGGGAGAAACCCGTCCGAATCTAATAAGTGCGACTGCACCGTTCTCTCGGCGGCTCAGGGAGGAGCTATATTCCGAAAAGCTGTGTCGGCTCACACCTACCGCCGACTCTCTGTCAAGCAAACCTTACGGATTTTTTCCCGTCATAGCCATTTTTTTATTATTGCATTTATTCTACTACATTTCTCACCGTTTTGTCAACGGTTTTAACCTACTATTCCTTTATAAATAAAGGAAAATATTACAATTTATACACCCAGTTGAACGTATCGTCTACTTTCCCCCATTGAATACCCGTCAAGATATCGTAGAGCTTTTGCGTGACTTCGCCAATCTTACCGCCGCCAATCACGTATTCGTCGTCGCCGTAAGCAAGCTTACCGATGGGAGATACGACCGCCGCCGTACCGCAAAGTCGGATCGTAGCCATGTC
>JAZORL010000116.1:0-9369 GCA_045656625.1 Candidatus Scatosoma sp.
TAACGAAATAATCGCAAAGATCCGTCTTTTCACGTACGTACAAAGCTACGATATCCTTGCCCAATTTATCCGAAAGCGCGTTGCAAACTTCCAACACCAATCTCTTGCTCGTTATTTCCATAATATACCTCTCTAACTTTATTTTTTTCGATAAAATTCATACGCCTGCTTGGTCAGCGGATAAATCTCCCCGCCTTTCTTCTCCAAGAATAAAAGCGTTTCCAAAAGCGCGCGTTCCAAGCACTCGTCCAAACCCTTTTCAAAAAACAGCTCCCGCAAAATATCCACCACGTCGTACTTGCGTTCTTCCTCGAGCATATCCGCCAAGAAAATTAATTTTTCCAATGCGCTCATATTCGGTCGACCGCTCGTGTGATAGCGTATCGCATTCAAAATATCCTGGTCTTGCACTTGAAAAAAATACTCCGCCACGTATGCACCTTGGAATTGATGGAGGACTTCTTTGGGAATCTCTCCCCACTCCAAAGGCGGTGCGAACCCCTCTAATTCCTTTGCAGACAGCTCTAAATTCTTTGCGCAATCGTGGAAAAGCGCCGCCGCAATTGCCTTGTCTTCGGGAATCCCAAATCTTCGCGCGTTCTCCGCCGCAAAGACCGCCACGCGTACGCTATGCGCACGCCTGCTTTCTTTTTCCAATCCAAGCGCTTGCTTTACAAACGGAATTGCATATAGAGCATTTTCTTGGATATATTTCGCAACTTTTTCAGGCACAAACGGCATTAAATCCACACCTGCCCCTGCCAAAACACGAATTTTTGTAGAAGAAACGTTCTTCCCGTTATAGCGGATAACGGCAAAATTCCTACCGAATTTTTTGAAGAATTTTTCCTGTTCTACTTCTATCCACTCCTCTTTTTCATCTCTTGCACAAACGGCAAGGGTCGCATTTTGCAAAATATCTTCGGGGTTTTTCCAAGCTGGAAAATTCCGCAGCATATCCGTCCCTACCAGCCAAAAAAGCTCGTCGTCTGGAAAACGTTCCTTGAAATATCGGCAGGTTAAATAGGTGTAACTCGTACCCTTTTGCGCAATTTCATAATCACTCACTTCCACGCCGTCAATCCCTTCGAATGCCAAAGCGCACATTTGCAATCGTTTCTCATCAGGCGTGAGTTTTTTCCCTTGCTTGTGTGGGGGCTGAAACGCAGGCATAACGAAAAGCTTGTCCAAACCCAAGCTCCTCATTCCCTCTTTTACCAAATTGACGTGCTCGCTATGCACGGGATCGAACGATCCTCCAAAGATGCCTATTTTCATACTCGTTTCAACCTAATTTTTCTTCATTATACTATATATTTAACCCTTTTTCAAGTTTTTTGAAAGAAAAAACAGCCTTTTCGTTTAAGATTTATTTTTTCCGTCAAAAATCTTAGCATGAAAAAAATCGCTTTTATTTCCGACGTATTCTTTTCCTTTTTCGTCGGTTCGCTATTCGCACTTTGCTTTTTCCGTTTTTTATTGCTGGACTTTTGGCTTTCCGTCTTTCTTGCCGCCTTTTGCGGTGGGCTAACCGCCTTTTCCGCATGGGCAATTTTAAGCTCGAAACGCAATCGCTTGTTTTTAGCAAAATCGGACGAAACGGAAAAAGAAAAGCTCCTCTTTCATCTCGCCCTACTTTCCGACAAGGAAAAAACGGATTTTTTCCAAAACGTCCTTTCGAAAACCAACCCCACGCAACGAGTAGGACATTTGCGTTTATCCAGCCCGACGGAATTTTTCTTTCTGCATTTCAAGCTCTCGTCCGTCACGCCCGACGACGTGGCGAATTACGCCCGTTTGAAGACCGCCAAACAAAAAATTTTGCTTTGCGCAACAATCCCCGACGACGTCTTACCCCTTTGCGAAAGACTGCATATCGACGTGCGCACAGGCGCACGCGTTTACAATTTTCTCAAAACGGAAGATGCACTCCCAAAAAAATATCTTGGCGAGGAAGATCCATCTAACCAACGCAAACGCCGTTTTCAGCTTTGGTTTTCCAAGCACAATGCCAAGCGCTTCCTGCTTTGTGGCGGACTTATCTTGCTTTCCTCTTTTTTAACGCCCTTTCCTTTTTATTATATCGTCTTTGGCGGAATTTTACTTTCCATCGCTATTTTCATTAGATTTTTTGGACGTTGACAAGCTTAAATCGACAAAAATGCCCCACCCAGGTACGAGATGACGTCACTCGCTGTCAAGGAATATTCCCCTTTTTTAAGAGCCCCAAGCTCCGCCGCTTTCCCAACGAGAAAGCTGCCGCAAACAGCGCCGTCGAATGCGCTCGCTCCGCTCGCGCAAAGCCCAACAACCACACCCGAAAGCACGTCGCCGCTGCCGCCTTTGGCAAGCCCAGAATTTCCCGTCGAAACCACAACCGCACTTCTTCCATCCGTCACAATCGAGGACGCGCCCTTCAAAAGCAGCGTCACCTTCCTTTCTTTTGCAAAGTCGGTCGCCACAGTCAATCCCTTTTGCAACACGTTTTCTACGGACAAGCCCGACAGTCTCGAAAATTCCTTCACGTGCGGAGTCAATACGACTTCGCATTTTTTCTCACGCAAAAGAGTACGCAGGCTATTCGCGCAGTATTTTGCCAAGCTATTCAAGCCGTCCGCATCCAAAAGGAGCTTACCCATATAGTTTTTCAAGAGATATTCCGCCCCTTGCGCCACCTGCTCGGAAACCCCCATTCCCATACCATAGGCAATCGAATCGTATGCGAGCAATTCCGCCGCTTTTTCTTCGTTAAACGCATACCTGTCCCCCTCGTTTGACGTTTTCAACAACATTTCAGGGGCTTTTAAGAGATAATGAGGCAGAATCCCACTCGGCAAATATAAGGTCGTGTAGCCCACCCCCGAGCGCAAGCAAGCCGTCGCCGACAAATACGCCGCACCCGTATATTCCAAGCTCCCGGCGACAATCGCCGCCCTTCCGTACGTGCCTTTATGCGAATTGCGTTTCCGCATAGGCAACGCCTCTTTTACATATTCACTATCTACCAATCCTACGTAGAAACCGCCGTCCTCTCCCTCTTTTTTAGGCAAGGAAATGCCAATATCCACACGCTTAACTTCTCCCGAATAGTCAAGTCCGTCCTGCAAAAATACGCCGATTTTATATTCACCGATGCAAAGAGTGGTATCTGCGCAAACAGCGGCCGTTTCCACTCTACCGCTATTGCCGTCAACTCCCGAAGGAATATCCGCCGAAAGCACTTTTGTGCCAGTTCTTTTTTGTCGATTTATCTCTTGCACAACAGCAAGATTTTTCCCTTGCAAGCCTCCGTGAAAGCCTGTCCCAAACAAGCAATCGATGATCACGGCATACTCTTTTTTAGGAAAATTTACACACATTTTACCGCCAATTCCCAGCCAACGCCCACGATTATACGCGCAATCGTCCGACAGCTTATCCGCAAAAAACAGCACGTCCACGTCGTAGCCGCGCGTTTGCAAAATCCGCGCGCAAACAAACCCGTCGCCGCCGTTATTCCCACCACCGCATACGCATAATACCGCGCCCATTGGGCGCATTTTTTCCGCTTCGTTTGCCAAAGCTTCCCCCGCACGTTCCATTAAGGTGCGTGACGGAGTCGCTAAAACGTTGATCGTGTAGCCATCCGCCGCACGCATTTGTTCGTTTGTCAATAAATATTTCACAACGCTTCCCCCATTCGAACAGACACCTCTGCCGCCGCAAAACGACGTATTTTTCCGTCGACTTCCGCAAGCAGGCCCCCCTCGTCGTCTACGGAAATCAGCCTACCGTGTACGCGTTCATCGCCGATAAGTATCGTTGCATACTCGCCCATATAGCCAAGATACGAACGATATTCGTCCATACCGTAATTTTTCGCCAATTCTTTTATCAAACGTTTTACAACGGCTTTTACAGACGCTTTTTTTCCTGTCGCCTCTAAAATACTCGTCGCAATTTCTTTCAATTCCTCGGGCAATTCATTGCGCACGTTGATGCCAATCCCCACAACGGAAGATTCGACGTAAGTGCCCGAAAAAACGTTTTCAATCAAAATCCCACAAATCTTTTTTCCGTTGACGTGGATATCGTTCACCCACTTAATCTTCGGTGCGAGCTGATAATGCTCCAACGTCTTACATACGGCAACCGCCGCCCCCGCCATAATCTTGAACGCCTCTGCGGCAGGCAACTGCCTATGAAAGGTTAACCGCGATAAATATACGCCGCCAACCCCCGAAGCAAAGGACCGTCCTTTCGTTCCCCTGCCCTGCGTTTGCCGCGCCGCTACGACGATTAAATTTTTCTTTTCTTCTCGCATTCCCTTGACGTAATTGTTTGTGGAATCCAACTCATCAAAATGGATAATGCGGTATTTTTCTTCTTTCATCGCGTACCTGCCCCGCTCCTTTTACTCATTTTCACAATCCCCAAGCGAAGAAAGCGCCGATTTCGCTATTTCGTAATCATACCCCTTGCTCATCAAATAGCGATACGCCTTTTGCAAGGTTTGCACGTCGGCAGTCTTTCCTCGCATATACTTTTGAAGCAGGGTTTTTGCCGTTTCCAGCTCCGTTTCCTCGTCCAATTCTTCCAAAGCGGCGTCGATTTCCTGCTCGGAAATTCCCTTGCTACGCAATTCCATTTTAATCAGCCTGCCGCCCTTTTTCTTCGCCGCGCTTTCGACGTACGCCTCGGCGTATTCGCCGTCGTCCAAAAAGCCATAGGAACGGAGCTTGTCCACTACGTAATCGGCAACGGCAGGCAAATACCCCTTCTTTCCGAGAAAGGCGCGGATCTCTTTTTCCGTTTTTCGCGTAGCGGATAAATGGGTCAACGCCTTGTCAAACGCCGCGCTTTTCTCGCTTTCCATTTGGATTTCCTCCAAACGTTCTTGCGTGATTTCCTGCCCGACCTTCAATCGGTTGCTTACCGCCGCCTCTACACGCAGTCCGCACGCAAACCGCCCGTCCACGTACACGCTACACCGCGTTTTATCTTTTGTTTGCACCGTAATCGCCGTAATTTCGCTCAATGCGCCGCTCCTTTTTACGTTTATTTCTCTATCTTAACCATTGTACCACCAAATTTATAAAATGTCAATGCGTAAAGTTTAGAAGAATTGCAAAGAAATCGTTTACTTTTTTCAAAAAGTATGCTACAATACACGTAGACCAAAGTCAAGGAGATAAGAAATGAAAACTTACACCATCGATATTAGAGGTTTCAAAGCGGAATTGCCCGTAATGCAGCTCCCCAGCGGCATTGGCATCGCATTTTTTAATTTGCACGGCGACAGTGCGCTCACCGAGCATTGCGGCAAAGAGCTCGCCAAAGAGCTTGCGGATTGCGACGTACTCATTACCGCCGAATCGAAGGGCTTACAGCTCACCCATTGCACGGCAAGAGAGCTTGGTCAAAGATACTACGCAGTAGCAAGAAAGTCCAAGAAACTTTATATGCAAGACGGGATTGAAATGCCGATCGAATCTTCTATCACGACGGGCAAAGAGCAATGTATGTACCTTTCCCAACACGACGTAAACTTGATTAAGGGCAAGAAGGTCGGGATTGTAGACGACGTCGTTTCGACGGGCGCATCCTTGAAGGGTTTGGAAGGCCTTGTTGAAAAGGCAGGCGGCATCATTCACAAAAAAGCGTTCGTACTCGCAGAAGACGTTGCAGCGGAAAGAACGGACGTTATTTTCTTGGCAAGCATTCCCATTTTCACCAATATGTGAGTATAACACCCCTTAAAAAATAGAATTTTTTACAAAAGCGACAACTTTTTCGGGTTGTCGCTTGTTTTTTTTCACAAAAAGGCTTGTTTTTTTTGTTCCTATCGTTTATAATGTAAATACTATCTTGTTTTATCATACGGGCGAGCGCGTATACTTTCCCGTTATTTAGCAAAAAAAAGGAGTGCCTATATGGAAAGAGAATTCGAGTACGAAAAAGAAAAACCCGTTAAAAAAGGTGGCGTGCTTGGCAAAATTTTAATGATGTTGCTCGGGATTTTACTCGGCATCGTAATCACCATCGGCAGCGTTGTCGGCGTGGGATATTGGTTCACGAAACAACCTCTTAAAAAACCGGTGAAGATGGCGGATAAATACATAGAGGGCGATGTTTACGATCTTGTTTTTGGTGAATTGCAAGACGACGGCACGAGAACAAATGGTCTGCTCCATGCAGACTATGCGGATAAGAAGGTCGAATCTCTTATCAGCGACATCTCCGATGCAATCGACGCAATTTCGGATAAAACGGGCACGTTAGAAGGTCTTTGCAAAATTTCGCCCAAGCTTGAAAAATTGGTCGAAGAATTGCTCGAAAAAACGGATGAATTCTCTATCCCCTTCGATAAGACGACGATTATGACGACCCCCTTCAAGTCCTTAGCGCCTTACATTAAGGACACGATAAAGGACGCATCCGTGGGCGACGTGATTATGTCGCTCGACGAGGACCTTAATCCCTTGATGCTTGCGCTTTGCTACGGCGAAGAAAACGTACACTACGAGTTCGATGAAAACGGCGACGTGGTGATGATTAACGGTGCGAAAAAGACGACCTTCAACGATTTGATCGGCAACGACTTGAACGAGCTTTTCAATAAAGTTCCCGTAGAAGCGATTCTTCCCATCGACACGGACGACACCACAATGATGGCGATTGCATACGGTTCTTCCAACCGCTATAAGGTAAATGGTGAGGACGTCGTTATGCAACAAGTCCGCTACACCTTTGACGGCACGAACTTCTACGACGATAAGGATGCAACCGTTCCCGTAAAGAATGCTGAAACGCTTAGCGGCAACGTTTATAAGCTCACCCTTTCGGACGATTCCGTAGAATACGTGAAAGCGGTATCGGACAATGCCGTACTCGTATACGCAGATGAAGCTTGCACGCAAGCCGTACTTTACAAGAAGACGATGGTCGGTGATTTAAGACAAGACTCTATGGCAATCATCGACAATATTTACTTAAAAGACGCACTCAACGTAAACGCAAAATCGCATAAGGTACTTATCTCCCTTGCATACGGCGAAGAAAACGTTGACTATCGCATCGTAGGCACGGGCGACAATGCGAAGATTGAACCTATTTCCAATCCCCGCACGATTGGTCAGCTCCGTCTTAAAGGCGGCAACTTGATTGACGAAATCCCTCTTGCGGACATTATGGACGACGATAAAACTTCCCTCACCAGATACCTTCTCTACGGGAAGAAGGACGTACATTACTCGGTAGATGCAAGCGGCAACGTGACGATGCTCCAAAAACGCGTCGCTGTTTTGAACGGCAAGCTTTACAATGAATACGGCGAAGAATTGTCGGGCTACACGCTTAACGAATCGGCAAAGACGTACGTTGACGCAGACGGCAACGAATATCGCTACGCAAACGGCGGTCTTGGAACGATAAAAACGACGGCAGGCGACGCACAACTCTATTATGTTAGCAATGCAAACGGCGCAGTTTACTACAAGAAGACGGCGCTTGGCGATATGGCAGGCAGCAACACGATCATCACCAACTTGACGGATCGACTTACGGTAAGCGAAGTGATGGACGAAAGCTCGCTCGCAAGCAATAAGTTCTTAAAGCACGTAAAAGACACCGTAATCTCCGACCTTCCCAATGCCATCGAAAAACTGACGATTCAACAAGTATTTGAAGAAGAAATCTTCGAAAACGGCACTGTAAAGGGCGAATGGTGGTATATGCTTCACAACGAAGCGGACTGCATTGCAAGCGGTCACTCCGCTCCACACACCTGCACGTGCGTAAGCGATTACGGCTTGAAAGAAATGAATACGTTGATCGACAATATGAAGAACAACATTCACCTTTCCACGCTTGATAAGCTTGCTGCGGACGGCATGCTTACCTTTGGTCCCGATATGCTCAACTCGAAAGTGCATACGGAAATTAAGGTTTCTAATTTGCTTACGTACACGGTTTGGGTGAACGTTCCCGACGGAAACGGAGACTGGATTTCCAAGAAGGCAAGCGAGGTTTTCGTGGACGAACACGGCAACACCAAGTCCCGCATCGGGCTCTTGACCGTAGAAGAAACGATCGAATATGCAGAAGGTTTGATTGCTATTATTAACCTTATCGACATCGACTAATAAACGAATAAACCTTAAAAAGAGGAAGCCTCGTGCTTTCTCTTTTTTATTCCTTATATATATTATAAAGAATTATTTGAAAAACAGCCAAAAAATGATTGACTAACGATAAAAAAATAGGTATAATATTTTCGTACGGCTACGAGATAGCCGTTATAACCTTGCACATCAGGGCAGGATGTGCCGAATAAGACCAGGAGGTGAAAAAATATGGCTAAATACGAAATGCTTTATTTGCTCAACAACGATTTGTCTGACGAAGCAAAGGACGCAAAGGTTGCTAAATTCGAAAACGTAGTTACTTCGATGGGCGGCAACGTAGCTTCTTCCGACAAGTGGGGTACGAAAAAAACCGCTTATCCCATCAAGTTTAAGAACGAAGCTTACTTTGTTCTTATGACGTTCGAAGCAGTCGGCAAGGTAGTAGAAGAGCTTAAGCGTATCGCACTTATCGACGCTGACGTTGTAAGACGTTTGATCACGAAGCTCAACTAATTAAGAGGGAAAATCAATGAACAAAGTATTTTTAATCGGTAACTTAACGCGTGACCCTGAACTTCGCGAAACCCCTTCGGGCGTAGCAATGTGCAGATTCGCCATCGCAGTACAACGCCCCTATTCGTCGCAAGACGGCGAACGCCAAGCAGATTTCTTTGAATGCACGGCATGGCGTGGGCTCGGCGAAACGATCGCGCGCTATACGAAAAAAGGCAAGAAAGTCGCAGTTGCGGGTAGTGTTCAAATCCGTAACTATGAAGACAACCAAGGCGCTAAACGCACCGCTGTAGACATCATCGTGCAGGATTGTGAATTCCTTTCCCCGAGAGACAGCGAAGATGGGTTTGACGCAATTGACGAAGCGCCGCGCGCATCCGCTCCTAAGAGAAAGCCTGCTTTGCAAGCGATGGATGACGACGACAGCGACATTCCTTTCTAATTTAGAAAAAATTAGAAAGCACCAAATTTATTAAAGGAGTACAAAGATCATGGAAGAAAAAGCACCTGTTAAAAAGATCTTCAAGAAAGCGCCCCGTAAAAAGGTATGCGCATTCTGCCAGGAAAAGCTTGACGAGATCGATTATAAAGACGTAAACCGTTTGAAGAAATTCATCACGGAAGGCGGTAAAATCATTCCTCGTAGAATGAGCGGTACGTGTGCTGCTCACCAAAGAATTCTTGCAAGAGCAATCAAGCGCGCAAGAATCATGGCTCTTCTCCCCTTCAAAGGTGAGTAATCAGCCCAACT
>JAZORL010000117.1:0-9667 GCA_045656625.1 Candidatus Scatosoma sp.
CGCTTGATAATCGTTCAAGGTCGTCATATACCCCGTTGCGGCTTTATTGGGCTTATTGTCAAGGTCCATATGCTCGTGCTCAATCATAAAATCAATAAACTCGCCCGTTTCCTTGCTCATATCACGATACATTTTTTGCGCTTGGGCCACCAAATAGCTGCTATCCCCAATCGGTACGGCGTTGCCGCCCAAGAAAATGAGCTGTTCATCATAAAAAAGGATTTTCTCCACGCCAATGCGCTTTGCCTGTGCTTTATAGAGCTTTTCGCAAAAAGGCACAAGTTCTTCCAAGACCTGCGCGCGGAATGCCGCGACGTCTTTTTCGTTGTAGTCCATTCTGCCTTGCTGCATATAACCGAGCGGAATAAAGTTCTTAAAGCCCATATTTTCGCCCATTTGATGGCGGATTTTTACAAGCCTATCGAAGATTTCGCCAAGCTCTTGATCGTTCTTCTCGAAAAAATCCGCATACGCTTGTGCCGCCTTTTTGCGAACTTCACGGTCAGGATCGGAAAAATATTTCAAAATCCCATATAAATTATGCTCGCCACCGTCAAATGGGATTTTGCAAGCCGCCGTCAGTTTTTGATAGCGATTGGTCAAATCGTTTTCTTCCTGCATAAGAGGAACGTTTTTTTCGCAAAAACTATCCGCCCCAAGCTTTACTGCTTTCAAAAATTGTACGCCAAACTCTTCGTCAATTTCCTTTTTATAAGGGGAAGCAAGCAACGCCAAATTAAAGCCTTGCATATACGGCATCGCTTCGGGATAATTTTGGCTAATATACTCCTCTTCCGTTTCATAAAAAGCGTCCGACGTATCCACCGTATGGCGAATTTGCACAATCGTTGCCATTGTGTTGAAATGGGAAGAATACGCTTCTTCTTCCATAATACACGCCCTTACCTCTTCGTAGCTTTTTGCCGCGGAAAGTCTTTCGTTCAAATCGGTGTAAAAAGCCTTTAACTCGTCGAAATTTGGACGGATATATTCAATTTTATCAAAGGTTGTTAATTGATTCATCTCGTACCTGCCCCTTTCATTTAACCAATTAAGTCGTAATTTACCGTCTTATAGAAGAGCTCACGAACCTCGTCATCATTTTTCGTGACCGCAAGAATCCACATCAATTTTGTGATGATACTTTCATAAGTCATCGAATAGCTTTCGAGCAAGTCAAAACGGTTTTTTAAGCCCCTACCTACGCGATAAACGTTCATATCGCTGCCTTCTTGTTGGACTTGCGTTGTGACAACAAGCGTCTTGCCTTTTCTTTCCCAACTTGCAATCACCTCGTAAAAGCCATAATATTCCCCCTCAGGAATACCACCCGTACCATAGCCCGAAAGCACTACGGCATCGTGATATTCAAAAAACGCATTCAAAATCTCCGCTTTTACGCCAGGCGTCAACGTCAAAAGCGCCACTTTTTCATTCAACTCCAAGAAAAATTCGGGCTTGTCCTGCTTAGGCGTGGCGATATATTGTATAATTTTTCCGTCGCGTATCACGGCAAGATTCGGAAAATCTACACTCGTAAAAGCGTTGTAGCTCTTCGTGCGGACTTTCTTCGCTTTCGTGCCTGCAATAACCTTGCCTTGGAATACGATTACAACGTCCGAAGCAGCATCCGAAGCCGCGTAAAGAAAACTATCGCGCAGGTTAATTCTCGCGTCCGTATCTTCCTTGTCGATCGGTTTTTGCGCCCCCGTAAAGACGATAGGCTTGGGCGAATGCTGCACCATGTACGAGATCATCGCCGCCGTATAGGACATTGTGTCCGTACCGTGACACACCACAAAGCCATCGTATTCTTCATAACAATCTCGAATGGTTGTCGCAAGCTTGATCCAATGCTCGGGCGTGACGTTCGTACTGTCAATATTATAAATTTGGATTGCCGAAGGCTCACAAAACTCAAAAACCTCGGGTACGTTTTTCAAAAGCTCACTCGCCTGTAATTCGGGAATTAAACCGTCTGCGCCTGCGTGCGAAGCAATCGTACCACCCGTTGCAATCATCAAAATCTTTTTCATCGTTATTCTTCCTTTATCTTACGTTTTTACGGCGGATATAGTCCCCTTGCTTTAAGTCGTACGGACAAGCAATGCGGTAAACTTCTTGCACGAGCTTCGCATCGTCCGTTTCTACCCCTGCCGAGCTGTAAATTTCATTCGCAACAAACGTCTTTCCGCAATGTTCCGTCGGGGAAAGGACTTCCAAAACGTCACCCTTCTTGAAACGATTACGCATTTCCGCAAAAAGATATCCATTCTCACTTTTCACTACGTCCGCAATATATACGTAGTCTCCCTTGGATTGACTATCATCATAATTGACCGTTTGGGAGTTTTTTCCAAGTGCATAGGCTTGCGTATACTCACGATGCGCCACGTTTGAAAGCTCTTTTCTGGAAATTTCGATATCGCCCCCGTCCATCAATCTACGATAGGCGTTGATCACCGTTGCAAGGTAATATCCGCTCTTCATTCTGCCCTCAATTTTGAATGAACTGATACCTGCCCCCTCCATTTCTTGTAAATAGTCGAGCATATTCAAGTCCTTACTGTTCAAAATATACGCGCCTTTTTCGTCTTGCTCGATGGGCAACCACTCCGAGTTTCCGTTCGTTGCGTTCAACGCGCGCACCTCATAACGCCATCTACAAGACTGCACGCACGCGCCTCTATTAGAGGATCTCCCATCCAAATAATCGGACAAAAGACATCGTCCGCTGTAAGATATGCACATCGCGCCGTGAACAAATGCTTCCAATTCCATTTCGGGCGTAAATTCGTGGATTTCCGCAATTTCCTTTAAGCTCAATTCCCTCGCAAGCACCACACGCGAAACGCCCTGTTCTTTCCAAAAACGGACGGCATATTTATTCGTTGTATTCGCCTGGGTGGAAAGGTGAATTTCCAGCTTGGGAGCAACCTGTTTTGCCACGTAAATCGCACCTGGATCGCTGATAATCGCAGCATCCGCACCGAGCTCTTGCAGGCTCACAAAATAGTCCTTTAACAAGGAAAAATCGGCGTTGCGTGCAAAGACGTTCGCCGTGACGTATAATTTCTTATTATTTTGGTGCGCAAGAAGCGCGGCGGAACAAAGTTCGTCCGTCGTAAAGTTGTCCGCAAAGGTACGCAAGGAAAAGTTCTTTCCCCCTACGTACACAGCGTCCGCGCCAAAATGAAGCGCCGTAAGAAATTTTGCATAGCTCCCTGCTGGAGCTAAAAGTTCCGCTTTCATAAAATATCTCTCTTATTCTTTGGTATAAACAGACAACGCAACGCCGTCGCCAATATCGAGCACGGACGTCACAAAGTCCTTGTCCGCCGTGATTGTATGCAAATAGGAACGGATTTTGTCAACAATCGAATGCCGTTTTTGTGGTGTAGGCTCTTCACCGCTTACCCAACCGTATAAAAGTACGTCGTCGGCAAAGAGAATCGCACCCTTTTTCATCAACCGTTTCAAATCGAATAAATATTTCTCGTATTGCGCCTTAGGGCCGTCCAAAAATACAAAATCGTATTCCCCGTCCATCATCGCTAAAATCTCACCCGCATCACCCATGTACGCGTTCACACGCTCAGAAACACCAAATTCTATAAAATTTTGTTTGGCTTCCAAGAAACGTTCTTCTTCCAATTCCATCGTTGTTAAACGAGCATTTGGACAAGCTTTAAGCATCGCAACGGAAGAAAGACCTACCGCCGTACCAATCTCTAAAATGCGAGTCGGCTTCGTTGCGGCGAGTGTGACGAGCAAAAAATTCAACGTTTCATCGTCTGCAACGGGAATTCCACGCGAAAGTGCATCCGCTCTTTTCTCGCTGATTTTGGGGTCGATATTCAATTTTACAAGGGATGCGGTATATTTCATTCCTACCTACTTTCCCGCCTTACACGTCAAGTATGGATACGACGATAAGCGGTGCTTTCTTCGTTTTTTTGTAAAAATAATTTTTAAGTGATTTCTTGATCGCAAGAGCTAACTCCGTCTTGTTGCCGTATGAATAATCATAATTATCGACGGCACGGCAAACGACTGCGCGCATATCCGCTTCAGACGTATCCTCCGTGAAAGTGCAGCCGTGCGCTTCGATGGCAGGATCATTGATTACGTAATCCCCCGTCACCGCAATCGCAACGGTAAAAACGCCGTCCGCAGACATCTTCAAACGGTCCTTCATAACCTCGCTATCACCATAATCCTCTACGCCCACACCATCGATTAGAAGAGTACCTGCCTGCACGTTTTCACCAAACTTCATCTCTTTTTCGGTGAGCTCTACGCAGTTTCCAATATCCGTAATTAAAACGTTTCGTGCGGGTACACCAAGCGCTTCCGCAAGCTGTGCATGACGTTTTAAGTGCCTATATTCACCATGTACGGGAATGAAAAATTTAGGATTTAACAAGCTAAATAAAATCTTGTGTTCTTCCTGACAAGCATGCCCCGACACGTGGATTTTTTCCAAGCTTTCGTACACAACTCTCGCGCCACGCTTGTAAAGATTATTGATAACTCGGTAAATCATTTTTTCGTTGCCAGGAATCGGGTTTGCCGAAATGATAACGGTATCGTTCTCGCCAATGGTCACTTTATTAAATTCCCCCATCGACATACGAGTAAGCGCACTCATAGGCTCGCCCTGCGAACCCGTCGATACAATCAACAGCTCCCCATCGAAAAGATTTTTCGTCTTTTCAATATCGATAAGCACGCCTTCGGGAATGCGCAATTCACCAATTTTAACCGCCGCTTCCACGACTTTGAACATACTGCGCCCGGAAAGCGCGACTTTTCTTCTATATTTGACCGCCAAATCAATGATTTGCTGCAAACGATGGACGTTAGAGGCAAACGTTGCAATAATCAATCTACGGTGCATATTTTCCGAGAAAAGGTGATCGAGCGTCGTACCGACAACCGTTTCACACATCGTATAGCCCGGGCGTTCGATATTCGTAGATTCGCTCATATAGAGCAAGACGCCTTCCTTGCCAAGCTCGGCAATGCGCTTAAAATCAATCGGCTCGCCCGCTACGGGGGTTAAATCGATTTTGAAATCGCCGCTGTGATAAATCAAGCCGTTCGGCGTACGAATCGCAAGCGCGCATGCACCTGAAATCGAATGGTTTACGTTGATAAACTCCACTTCAAACGCGCCCAATTTCACTTTATCGCCAGGTCTAACTACACGTTGCACCGTGTCTTGAATGCGATGCTCTTGGAGTTTATTTTCCGTAAGCATTAGGGTAAGCTTTGTGCCGAAAATGGGCGTACCAGGGTTGAGTTCTTTCATTAAATAAGGCACGCCGCCAATATGATCTTCGTGGCCGTGCGTGAGCAATATGCCGCGTATTTTATCCTTATTTTGCGCCAAATACGTGACGTCGGGAACAACGGAATCTACGCCGGGCATATCCTCGCTATTAGGGAAGGTAAGGCCTGCGTCGAGAATGATAATATCATTCCCATATTCGAATGCGGTCATATTCTTCCCAATCTCGCCTACACCGCCAAGGAAAATGATTTTTACGGGCTTTTGTGCGCGTTTTTTAGACTCTTTTTTTCCTTTTTCCACCTTTACGGATTCAACGGGCTTGACCGCTTGCCCCTTCAATTCTTTTTTAGAATCGCGAGGTGCGGAAATGCGTTTTTTCGGGGTTTCTACCCCCATACTTTTCTTGCCATGATTAGGGACGCCTGCTTTGTTTTCCGTCTTGCGAGTCTTATTTTTCACGCTTTTTTTCGAGTTCGCCGAAGTGTTTTTCTTCGGCTTTTCTTCTACCGAAAATGCGTTTGGCGTCGAAGAAAATGCCGTACCCATAGGATTGCGCTTGCTTTTTGAGGTCGTTTTTTTCTTAGGCACTTCTTGGGTAAAAGCTTTCATTTTTGTTGTTTTTGTTGTTTTTTCTTTCACTTTTTTCCTTATACTCCTTAACGGAATGAAAACTCCGTCTATAAAATAGAGAGCCGAAAATATGGGAATTATCAGCTCTCTTTCTTTTTATTCGTATGTGTCTTTTGTGTCGAAAAATTTAGATGGTGTCAAGGTCAACTTTCTTTTCTTTCGTTGCTTTGATGAAACCTGCTTCAAACAAAGCCTTCGTCGATTCGTAAGCAAATTCCGCCTTGTAATCTACTGCGACAAAATTGCCGTCCTTTTCCGTTGCAAGCTTTTCAGCAAGTGCCGCCACCAAACGAAGCGCTTTCTTTGCTGCAGCATCGCTCTTAACCTTAACCATAAAAGGCGTGCTTTCGTATGCCTTTTGAGCGCCAACGTCTTTTTGGTGGTAAACGGTCGTCTTAAATTCAGGATCGTTGGGATCAAGCGCAAGATAAAGATTCAACGTCTTACCTACGATCGTCATCTTCGCAACCGTATCACGACCGAAGTTAAATCTATCGCCATGCCAGCTTACGTTGGAATTAATTCTATTGTAGGACGTCAATTCATTCTTGATATCCGAATAGTACGCTTTTACATCGTCTTCACTTTGCTTCATCTTCGCCGTAAAGCTCTTCTTCAAACGAATGATAAGACCCGTTTCTGCGTCAACCATTTCATCACCGTTGAAAATAGGAAGCTCGGGAGCGGGAGCAACCGCTACTGCGATTTCTTCCGTTGCAGGTTCTTCTGCTACGGGTTCTTCCACTACAGGTTCTTCAACAACTGCCACTTCTTCTACTACGGGCTCTTCCGCTACGACTTCTTCAACAGGAGTTTCAAGAACCACGTTGCAGGTCATACCAGCAAGCTTATCTTCCACGATTTCGCCGATTCTATCATAGTCAACGGGATCGGTGACCACTTGTGCTGCTTGCGCTGCAAGGCAAACTTTATCGTAATCGATAGCGATCGCACCCATCTTCGCAACCACTTTGTCAGCAATCGCATCAAGACCAGCTTCATCAAGAACAACGTCATAATTTTGTTGCATCTTCGCAGCGAGCTTTTCCGCTACCATATCCGCCAAACGGTCGTAATCGAGCTTTTCGGGATAAGGCATAGATTCTACAACCTTTTCCGACGTGCCTTCAACCGTCGCTTCACGCGATTCGTTCAAAAGCTCAAGCACTCTATCGCCTACTTCGTCAACGATACGAACGTAGTCAACGTTTTCCGCAACGGGAATCGCCGCAACCGCATCAAGAACCTTTTGGCTATGTACGCTTACGCTTTCTTCCGTCTTTTCTGCGACTTTAACGAGGTCTTCTTCCGTGATACCGCAACCGTCAGCGAGTTTTGCGTTAATATCCGCGAGCTGATTTTCAACTGCCGTAAGGTCAAACTTATCACATACTTCTTGCAAACGTGCGGAAAGCTCGTCAAGCTTTTCAACTTTTTCAGCCAAGCTGTCCATTTTAGGTTCAATACCTTCGTATGCAGCTTGCAATTGCTGATAGCTATACTTCAATTCGCTAACTTCGTTCAAAAGTTCTTCAATCTTCTCGCCAGATACGTTGTCAAGCTTGGAAGATACTTCGTCTTTAATGATCGAAGACAAACCATCGTATACGTTTTGATTTTGCTTGTAGCCGTAGCGAATTTCCCTTGCGATCGCATCGGAAGATTGCTTGTTATCTTCTTTGATTTCGTTGTACAAAGAGCCTACTTGCGTAGAAGACATTTGCATTTCTTTAAGGAGATCTGCTCTCATCTTTTGCAAGTCGTAAGAGATCCACTGATACAACGCGTCGATTTGGGAACCGCCGTTTCTTCTTCTTTCCGCCATTATTTCACCTCGGACACATAATATTTTTTTGCTTTATCAATCTTTTCTCGCACCAAATTGCAATTCAATTCGAGAAAAATTATTGTTCTTTTATTGGACCAAAATGCAAAATACACCTTGGCAGGTATGGATTTAATTAAAAATTCCCCTAATTAAACCTATACAAACATTATTATAGCATATTCAAACCAATCGGTCAAGGGTTTGAAAAAAAAATCTTCGTTTTTTTGCAACTTTTTTTGTAGGAAAAGTGCGTTTTACGTTAAAAGCGGGCAATTTCGCGTTCAACGCGACCTTGCCCGCCTCATTTTTACTCAAAACCTCATCAAACTCGTACACGGGTACGGTCAACAAGCGTTTTATTTTTGACGTTTTTTCGCCAATCCAGCTTGAATAAGCTTCACGGTTTCCACTACGGGAATGACTGCAAACGCAAGCCCGATTGCCACAAGGTATTCTTCCCAGCCGATACTTACCAAGCTAAACGCTTCCGCAAAGAAGGGTACTTCGCAGACAAGTACGGTCGCCAAGAAAGACCCTACCGCCGCCAAAACAAGCGCCAAATTAAAGGTCTTAACCGAGAACAAGCTCTTTCTTTGCGAGCGCATATTCAAGCAATGGAAGACCTCGGACAAAGACAACGTCAAGAACGCCATCGTCATACCGTGTGCATGCGCCACCGCTTCCACGTCAACGGGCGAAAGCACGTAATAACCAAGGTAATAGGACGCAATTGTAAGGACCGCAATCAAGAAGCCTTGATAAAGAATGTCTACGCCCATGCCCTCGGCAAAGATCCCTGATTTGGAATCTCGGGGTTTCTTCTTCATAATGTCGCTTTCCCCTTTCTCAACGCCCAAAGCGAGCGCAGGGAAGGTGTCCGTGACAAGGTTAATCCAAAGCAAGTGTACAGGCTCTAAAATCGTAAAGCCAACGAGGGTCGCAAAGAAGATGGCAATAACCTCACTCATATTCGAAGCGAGCAAGAATTGGATCGCTTTACGGATATTCGAATAAATTCTTCTACCTTCGCCAACTGCGCCTACAATCGTCGCAAAATTGTCGTCTGCGAGTACCATGTCCGCAACGTTCTTCGTTACGTCCGTACCCGTGATACCCATACCAACGCCGATATCCGCCGCCTTGATGGAAGGAGCATCGTTTACGCCGTCGCCCGTCATCGCCGTCACGCACCCCGCTTTCTTCCAAGCGGTGACGATACGAGTCTTGTGTTCGGGCTGTACACGTGCGTACACGCTGATACATTGGAATTCCTTTTCGAACGTTTCATCGTCCATTTCATTGAGCTGCGCACCCGTCATAGCACGTTGCCCTTCGCCCAAAATACCGAGTTCTTTTGCAATCGCGATTGCCGTATCTACGTGGTCGCCCGTGATCATAATCGGACGAACGCCTGCCTCACGGCATTGCTCGATTGCTAATTTTACTTCGGGACGAACGGGGTCGATCATACCGCAAAGCCCGATAAAGCAAAGCTCGTTTTCCAAGCTTTCAGGCTCGCAGGAAGCGGGCACGCTATCCCACGTTCTTCTCGCACAAGCAAGCACACGAAGCGCCTTATCTGCCATATTCTTATTTGCGGCAAGGATTTCCGCTTTATATTCTTCCGTCATGGGAAGAACTTTGCCGTCACTCAAATAGTAAGCACAGCGGTCAATAACTACGTCGGGCGCACCCTTGGTGTACTGTACAATGCCGTTTTCCGTTTGGTGTACGGTAGACATCATCTTACGATTGGAATCGAACGGAGCTTCGCCCACACGTGCGTTTGCACTTCTTAAAGCAGGGTTTGCATACCCGAGCTTGTCAGCCCAAACTACGAGTGCCGTTTCCGTAGGTTCGCCCATAAGCGAGCCTTCTTCGTCGATTTTTGCGTCCGAGCAAAGCGCCATTGC
>JAZORL010000118.1:0-2979 GCA_045656625.1 Candidatus Scatosoma sp.
TAACATCTTCCATCATAGATAACGACGGCGATTTTAGAGATTGGGAAAGCGACGGAGATACGTGGTAAGGAGGGTGCAAAATGAAACAGAAAGTGTTAAATAAGATGCTTGCTATCGCGTTTGCTACGGTTTTCGTTGCGCCTAGCGTAACGTCTATCGGTATGCAAACTGCAAATGCGGCAAGTAAAAACTATGTAATTAGAGATTATTCGCAATATGCAGAGACTGCGAATTTAATGGTGGGCGGTTACTATGCCCCCGATTTGACGAATGCCGCGGAAGTGGAAACGCTTATCAATTCTGGGCTTGATTTTATTTGTTTGAACGGCAATAATACTGCCACAAACTGGGCGGGGCTTGGAGACATCTTTAATAATTTCGACCAAAATGGAATGAAAATATTGCTTGATGCGAATAAGTGTTCAAATCCCGACGCAATGGGGTATTGGTCGGACGCGCTCGGTATGTATGTAAGCGGTTGGAATCGTGATTGCGTTATCGGCACGGATTTTTGGGATGAACCCACACAAACGAGTGATATTGACACAATCGCATCGTATATCGAAGCATTTGAAGGTGCATTTGCCGGAAAACAGTTTTTTGTAAATCTTATGCCTTCGTATTATGGTGGCTTTGCAACGTATCAAGAGTTTATCAATCTCGTTGAATATTACGCGGCTACGGTTTTGGATAATCTTTCGGGACAAAAGGTTTTAGGGATAGATAGCTATCCTTTGTGCCATAGCGGAAGTACGAACTATATTCGTCAAAGCTATTTAGCGGACTTGGCAACCATTGCAGTAAAAGCAAAAAGCCGTGGCGCGGACGTAAGCTATTACGTGCAAACGATGGATGCGGAAACGTCGGGAGATACTTACCGCAATTTGGCAGGTCAAGCAGACGCGGATATGCAATACAGCATTTCAATGGCGTTTGGCGCAAAACAACTTATCAACTTCTGCTATGAAACGCCTAACGGCGGATTTATGTCTGAAGCAATGGTAAAGCAAGACGGTACGCCTACGGCAAATTATACCTACGTACAAAATGCAATCAAGAACGTTGACGCAATGGACGAAGCGTATATGCAATTCGATTGGAACGGCGTTATCATTTCCAAAGGCACGACGTACGATAGATTGGCTACGGGGAACAATAAAAATATTGACGGGTATTCGTATTTGTCTAACAGCTTGTTCGCTAACGAAATTGCTTATGCAAACAGCTATTCGGCTACGCAAAAGGCATATTTAACAAAGGACAATTTGCAGTCTGTAACGTCTACCGAAACGACGCTTGTCGGTTGTTTTGAAGATGATATGGGTTACAACGGATATTTTCTTGCAAATGCAAACGATACGTCGAGAAACAACGCTTCTACGGTTACGATGACGTTTGATTTGGGTACGGATAAGGTACGTGTTTACCGCGGTACGGGTTATACCGATCAAACATTAAGCGGAAATACGTTGAGCTTGAATATGTCGTCGGGCGAAGGTGTGTTTGTAGTTCCTTTCAAAACGGAAAGCGGTTATGCTGTAAACTTGAACGTAAACGGCGAAACGGAAACTACGTTTGTAGCGGAAAACGGTAGTTTTGTGCTTCCCGAAAGAACGGTTGACGGCGAAATTTTCGTTGGTTGGGAATATAACGGCAAGGCTTATCCCGCAGGATATAGCATTGATAATGTTACTTCGGATATTACGTTGACGGCAATTACGTTGGATATGGATATGCGCGTTGGCGCTTCCGTGCGTATTGCAAGCGATTATGAAAATTCTATCCGTTGGATAGCGGACGTTGACAAAAATTCGTTGACGGCGTTGGAAAGCGCAGTAGGCGCAAGCAACGTAAGCTATGGGATTACGGTAAAATCGACGGCAATAACGGGTTCGTTGACTATCAATATTCCGAAAGAAAACTTCGGTAACGGCGGCAATACTTGGACGCTTGCAGGGGTTATGACGAAAGTACCCGACGAACAGCTCAATACGATGTTTGAGGGCAGGGCTTTTGTAAAGGTTACCTTTGCAGACGGCACGCAAAAGAAAATTTTTGCAAGCGGGAACGACAATGAGCGTTCGATTGCGCAAGTAGCGTATATGGCTTACAACGATAAGGATTACGGCTATACCGAAGCACAATTGGAAAGATTGCTTGTTTTATCTTTGCCTTATACGGAATCGAGCGATAATAACGGTTCGTTGAACGATTGGATTGCGGGTATGGATAAAGATAATCTTGGCTCGCTTGAGGATTGGCTTTTGAATGCAGGTAAATAACACGTAAGGGGAGAGCTTGCTTTCCCCTTATGGAATTAAATACGACTCTAATAAAAAAGGAGTGAAAAAGATGAGTAAAGTCACAAGAAAAATAGCGTTGTGGGCGTTGTCGCTTCTGTTTGTTTTATGTGTTTCCATTTTAGGAATACATACCAGTTTTTCCGCAAACGCAGAAGACACCCCGACGGTTGTAAACTTGACGTTTAACGCTTTGGGTTTGAATGGCGGTGAAAACAATGACACTACTATCGTAAGCGGTAGATATTTGACCACAATTCGCTTTAACCAAGGCGTTTTTACGGGTAGTACGAATGCGGATACGGCTGTATATGATTATTCCAACGTAACCGAAAATGCTGTGTTTACGGGCGAAGGCGAATATGGTTTTGTGCCCGGTGCAACGAGATGGGCAACGGGTTATAAAACGGACGCATTGTTTAATTTCATCTATCTTTGGACGGCAAATCAACCTGTTGCTAACGATACGTTGGTAATGAAAGCCAATTCGTATTTTATAATGCAGGGTACGATGGCTGATGGCACGCTTTGCAATGATAAATACGTGCTTGCGGAAGACATTAACTTAAAGTTTAATGGTGCGGCTTGGGAATATTATGTTCCTGTTGTTGAGCCCGAATATGCAATCGTAAACGTAACGTTTGCTTCACTTGGTTTGAATGGCGGTAAAAACAATGAT
>JAZORL010000119.1:0-8635 GCA_045656625.1 Candidatus Scatosoma sp.
TTGGGTATCAATACGACGGCAGATATCGAAAGATTGATTACGCTTAGAAAGGCGGCTGGCAACGGATATCGTTTCTGGTTTGGCGTCAGCGGTACGAAAGTAAGAATCGGTACGATGGACAACTGGACGGTAGGGAATATGCACGAGCCTGTAGATTTCATCACGGGCGCACCTTCTGAATATGAAGTAGAAATCGGCGCGATAGACCTTTTGGATGGTAGCGGCGTATGGCAGTACGTAAAAATCAATGACGAGCTTGTGTTAAGTGCGAAACAGCCGTTGATTAGCGGTACGGCATATCCTCACGTATGTGTAGGCGGTAATGATACGGCTTCGTGGACATTAACGGATGTTTCTGAGCCTGAACAGCCCGACGAACCCGAAATTCCTCAGTTACCTACGTACACGGATGAAGAACTCGCGGTATATGACGTAGTATCCGTAAAAGAGGTATTCGGTAGAAAAGAGCTTGTTTTGTTTGGCGGCTCTGCATATCAAGAACAGGAAATGCCTTATGTGGTAAGTGCAGAAAACACCACGAATTCCGTCGTGTTTAAGTTTACGATTACGCATACGGAATTAGAAACGACGGAGAAACTCATCACGCTCCGTTCGGCATTGAACGGTTCGTATGGATATCGTTTCTATATGCAGGCCTTGAAAACGGCGGTTTGCAATAATTGGACGGGGATAGAGTCTTCCATTACGAACGAAGTGGCGTATGCAACGGAAGTAAATGCGCTTTACGATATTGAAATCGGTGCAATCGACCTTGCAGATGGTAGCGGTGTATGGCAGTATGTAAAATTGAACGATGAATTGATTCACTCTAACGTAAGAGAAGTGCTGCCTATGTCTGCGGCGGCTATCCGTATAGGGACGAATGCGGTTTCCAATTGGGCGATTCGTGATATTGATTATGATAATTTACCCGAAGAAGAAGCTCCTGTAAGAACGGGTATTACGACGGAAAAATCTGAATTGTATGACAATGTAACCGTAAACGATTTGGAAGATTTGCTTGCGGACGTTGCGTATTTGGGGCTTGGCTTCGGGGCGGCAAAAACGGAAGAAGGAAATATCCGTTTTGAGAGAGTTTCTTCGGACGATAGAACGCCTCTTATTGAATTGAAACCCAAAACGGGCGTAACCTTTGCAAATAATTTTGCAGTGAAGTTTGCTTCTATCAACAATTGCGTGGCAGCTGAAAATGCGGAAACCGTATTCGATCCGTTGATGAAAGAGGATATGAAGAAGAATACGGCAATCGAACTTGGTCTGGAACTTTGCGCAACGAATATGGGTACGTATTGGACGGCTGGGTGTGGATATTTGGCGTATTTAGTTTGGGATGCAGGCAATGATATTTATAGGATTGCATTCTATCCTCAAGGCCCTGAGGCTTCTACAAGCGGCGTTACCGCAATGGATTTGAAGGAGCATCCTGCATTCAGTGCAGATTTTCTGCCGATTGGCGAAAGATATACAGTTGAGTTTGGTTGCTTTAGCGAAGACGCAACAAAATCTCTTACGATGTATGTTTTGATTACGAACGCAAGTGGCGAAGAAATGTATATTGCACAGACTTGGGATTCTGCAAATATTGGTGAAAACGCGGCGAATGGCGGTTATGTAAGAATAAGCGCTTTGGCTTACGAGCGTTGTGCATCTGTTGAAATTTTACCTGTAGCCGGTGAGGGTAGCCTTTTGAGTCAGTATGCTCCCGTATACGACGAAGCTTTGAAAGTCGTCGATCACGACATTTCCGACTATATGCCGATTGGGCAAGAGGGTATCACTTATACCACAACATCTGCCGATGACAGTAAAAACATCATTAACGTACGCAAATTTATCGTGAATACGAAAAACGATATGTATTTGAAGTTTGCGGGTGATTATAACTTGCGCATGGCGTTCTTTACGGATAGAAGTGAAGATAAGAATTGTTCCGCAGGATATCACGTTATATTTACGCCAAATGCAATCAGCGTACAATCGTATCTTGGCGGAAAAGTACAGGCGAATGAAACTATTGCATATACAATGCCTTTAAATGAAAAAGTACACGTTTGCGTGAGAGCGGTACAGCTTTATATCGAAGGTGTAATCCAAGGTGTTCGTTTGACGGTGTTTGTCAATGGAGAAGAAGTAGTTTCGGGCGATTTTGCATTGCAGCTTACGACGCTTCCTACCTATTTTGACGGTATTATGAGCGGTAACGGTAGCGTAACGATTTATCCGTATAATACGGACGTAACGGCAACGAACGGTATTGTTTTGAAAGCAGCGAAAGCATCTGTTGCTATTGATAAGCAGATTAAACTCGGTTATGAAGTAGATAAAGAAATCGTTGGCGATGAAGTTTCTTATCGTATCGTTTCTGGTGAAGAATTTGCACAGTTGAAGACGAATGCAAACGGTACGACCTATCTTGTCGGCGTAAAAGACGGTAAAGTAAAAGTCGTTGCGAGTATCACAAACGAATACGGCACGTTTGAAAGCGAAGCCGTGGAAATTGTAATAGGTACAGGGGAAGCGGTTGTGGACAATACGGCAGGCTGTAACGGTTGCTCGGGGTCCATAAGCGGACTCACAATGGGTGTATTTGCGATTTTGGCAAGCGGTCTACTGCTTATTAAGAAAAAAGAAGATTGATAAAGTATTGTGCTCTACGCTGTAACAGCGTAGAGCCATACAAAGGGAGAAAAAATATGAAAAAGAAATTGATAATGTTGTTGGCAATGTCTATGGCTACGGTTTGTATGTGTACGGCTTGTGGCGGCGGTGGAAATCAGTCAAGTGGCGGTAATGGCGGTAGCGGTGATAAAATTTATGCAGGCGAAGAGTTGTTTGTAAGCATGCATTTGGCAGGGTTTGGTCGCTGGTTGGACGATTATGCTGTAGCGTTTGAAGAAGAAACGGGCTGTAAGGTAACCATCAACTGGAATCCTTCTTTGAACAGTGAAGCACGTACGATTTTTATGTCGGATAGTTACGTTTTGGATGATTTGTATTTTGCTGGTGTTACCGACCTTTGGATGGATTGGGCAAAAGCTGGGAAACTGTTTGCAATTGAAGGCTTTGACGATATTTTGCGTGATGAAGCGAAAGATTTGGGTGTGTACAACGATAAAAAATACACTTTGGATGTATTGTTGCCGCCTATGGGCTTTGTGTACAATCAGGAATATCTGGATGCAATTCCTTCTAGTGGGGCATATACGCAAGGGCAATTCCCTGCAACCTTCCAAGGTTTATTAGACCTTTGCGATAAAATCAACGAAATGGGGACTATCAACGGCGTTGCGGTTAAACCTATGAGCTGGGGCGGTAAAGTAGAAGATTTGTTCGATATGTACAAACTGCTTTGGTCACAAGGCAACGGTGGGGCGGATTATACGGCGTTTATTAATCAGCAGGGAGAAGAGCCTGTTGAAGAATACTACAAAAGCCAGTCTATCAAGAATGCGCTTGAGGGTATGGTCAAACTTTTGAATCCAAAAGATGGCTATTCGTTGAACTCGATTAAGGGGTGTGGTGAAAAGGATAATATTGCCCAGCAACAGAATTTCTTGAATGGGGAATGTGTATTCTGTCCTTCGGGTAGCTGGTTCGCAACGGAAATGAAAGACAGTATCACCAAGGATACGTTTGAATTCGGTTTTGCCAATATGCCTTTGTATAACGAGGCTGAAACGACGCGTACAACGCTTATCAATACACCAACCGAAAATTTCTTTATTCCTAAAGATGCATTGAATGCAGATATTGCAGTGGAATTCTTGAAATTCGTATTTACGGCAGAAAACTGTGTGGAAATTCATAAGGCAATCGGTACGCCTCTTGCGATAAAATATGATTTTACTGATGCGGATATTGAAAGTATGGATAGTTTTTCGCAACAAGTAACGAACATTGTTTTCAACAATAAAATCGTAATGCGTGGTTCAAGTAACCCTATGTTCTTGAAGAATGTTACTTGCGGTAGATTTGTGGATAAAGATGGCAATCAGTTACAAGCATTCCACAAAATTGCAGACGGCACATATGATATGAATGATTTGGATTCGCTTATGGCAGATAGCTATTTTGGGTTTAAGGTCGAATGGAATGATTATAGAAAGGCGGCAGGGCTTTCTAAGTGAAATTCTAAAAAATAGAAGAAACGGAGCATAATTATGAAACTCATGCCTATGAAAAATAAAGAAAGAATGTGGAATGGAATTTTTGTTTACGGTATTTTGCTGTGGCCGATTATTCATTTTTGTATTTTTACCATAGGCATGAATATTTCTATGGTTGTGCAATCTTTTCAGGATTATCCCACCACGGATTTTTACTTTTTTGAAAACTATAAGGACGTCTTTTTGACCTTTCTTGGCAAAAATCCACAAGGCGAGCTTATCAATACGAAAGCGATTTGGAATTCGTTTTCTCTTTTGCCGTTGACACTGTTTATCAATATGCCCATATCTTTGATATTTGCATTTGCAATTTATAAAAAATATTTTGGGCATCAAATGTTTCGTGTTGTTTTGTTTATTCCAACCGTTATTTCGGCTGTCGTGCTGTGCTTGGTGTTTAATATGGCAGTCAGCAGGGACGTTGGTTTTATTCCAAAGCTGTTGGAAAGTATCGGTTTAGAAAAGGTTGTTCCCGACAATGGCTTTATGGGCGATGAAAAGTCTGCGTGGGGCATGATTTTGATTTTCAGCGTTTGGACGGGTATTTCCACGAACTTGATTTATTTTTGTTCGGCAATGGGCAGATTGCCTGCGGAAGTATTTGAAAGTGCGCAGCTTGACGGAGCAAGCGATTTTAAGCAATTCTACGCGATAGCCGTTCCTTTGGTTTGGAGCACGATAACGACAATTTCCATTACGGGTATTTCCACTATTTTCTCTTGGTATTTACCTTCATTGTTGCTCACAAATGGGACAAACGGAACAAGTACGCTCGGACTTATGGTAGTCGTGAGTGCACAGAGTAGAACCAATTTGGGTTTTATTTCTGCTTTGGGTGTTATAATTGCTATAATCGGTACGTGTGTGACGTTGCTTGGTAAAAAGCTGCTGGGTAGTATTTATAGCGAGGTGGAATACTGATGCGCGCTATGTATAAAGACACAAAACTGAATAAAAAGAGAATCAGCGACCAAGTTTTCGCGTGGGTAATTATCTTGTTTATGTCGATCTTTGCGCTTAGTTTTGTGTTCATTTTCTTTTGGATGTTTTTGAACAGTTTACGCGAACCTGCAAATTATAACGCAAATCCGTTAAAATTATTTGATTTCAGCGGTACGGACAGCCTATTTGAAAATTATAAAGAGGTTTTTGAATACGAAGTAAGAAAAACCATTTTGGTAAACGGGAAACGTCAATCGGTTACGATTAACGTCGTGCAAATGTTAAAAAACTCTTTTATTCAAATGTCGATAGCTGTAATCGGCGGCTTGATTTTTCCGCCTGCGGTTGGGTATGTTGTTGCAAAATATGATTTTAAGTTAAAAAAGATCATAATGGTAACGGTCGTCATGACGATGTGTATTCCCATGATCGGTACAACGGCGGCGACTTTGAAACTTTACGATAAGTTAAAAATAATCAATACTTGGTGGCCAATGGTGTTAAGTGCGTCAGGAGGACTTGGTTTTGGGGTATTATTGTATGGGAATTACTTTGGGGCAATGCCTTGGGAGTATGTAGAATCAGCAAAATTAGACGGGGCAGGGAATATGAGAGCTTATCTTTCCATTATGTTGCCACAAGCTACGCCGATTTTGCTGGCGCAAACGATTATGACGATAATCGGTTCTTGGAATGATTATATGACGAGCTTTATGTATATGCCCAATATGCCGACGCTTGCATACGGTATTAACGGTTTAACGTCCTATTACAGCAATGCAAAGCCGGTTGCGTTTGCGGCATTGTTTATGATGTCGGCGGTAACGTTGATGCTTTATGGATGTTTTAGTAAAACGATTATGAGTAGTTTTTCCGCAGGAGGATTGAAAGGATGAAAAAGAAAGGAATACTTGCCCTTGCTTTGAGTGCGTTGATAGGCGTTTGTGGTTTTTCCGCATGCGGCGGAAATGAAAATAGTACAAGCGATACAAAAAAAGACACGCAGCTTATGGACTATGAGTCGTATAAAGGGGAGCGGAATATTTCAATTACCGCTTGGGATTTTCCTACGCTTGAATATTCGGAAACGCTTGGGTATAACACTGAAAAGAACAATCAGTTAATTGCCGATATTAAAAATGCTGGTTTTGATATTTTAAACCTGACGGGGCGTAACAGTTTGTATATCAACAATGCGGAAAACATTCAGCGTACCAAAGAGCAAATTGCCCTGTGCAATGCAAATGGGTTAAAGTCGGTTGTGTTCGGCTCGAATACCACGGGCGAGAATGAAAATTGTATATTTACGGATAATTATCCCGATTTTTCGGGGTGTGAAGGCTTTTACGGTTTCATGCCTTGGGATGAACCGCACGTTCCTATTATGAATAAGTTGGCAGGCTATGCCCGTCAGTTTAATGAAACGTATAAAAATACCGATGCTGTGTATTTGGTAAACTTATTGCCTTCCTATGCTGAACTCTTTACGTCGGGCGGGTATTCCGATTATTTGCAAACCTACTGTGAAACGGTATTAAGCGAAGTGGAAGGGGAGAAATGGCTGATGGTAGACAGTTATCCCGTTTTGGAAAATGGGAAGCTGATGACCAACTTCTTATACGATTTGATGATGCTTAAAACGTATGCTTTGGAATATGACGCTTTCGCGCATATGTGTTTGATGTCTACGGCGACGGGGAATAAAATGCGTTCGCCTACGAAAGAAGAACTCTACACGCAGGTTTATACGGCGCTTGCCTTTGGTATGGATGCATATTCTTGGTATACCTATTGTACGCCTCGTGAATTGGCGATTCCCGACGGCTCTGCGCCCGTAAAATTTGACGGCACGAAAACGAATCTTTACAATGCTGTCAAAGAAGTTAATTTGACCGTAAAATCGTTTGGACACGTCTATAAATGTTTCGAGTGGAAGGGCTTGTTGTTGAATTCGGATAAGCAAACTTCTGCGATGAATATGATTACGCGCAACACTGAGCTTCGCGACTGGGTAATGACAGCGGATGAAACGGACACCTTGCAATCGGTATCTTGCGATAACGATTATATCATCGGCGTTATGAAAGACGAGCTGGGGAACGATGGCTTTATGGTATGCAATTATAGTGATAAAGCGACGAGTGCGGAAATTTCTTTGGATTTCGTGTTTGACGGCGCAAACTATTTGCGCGTATATAAAAACGGCGATGTGGAAGACGTTGCGCTGACGGACGGAGAAACGACCCTTTCTTTGGCGTATGGCGAGGGCGCGTTTATGATTCCCTATTATAAGGGGTAAACATGAAAAGCATAAAAAAATATTCGCGGCAAGTATTTGCCGCGTTATTTGCTGTTTTGGTTTGCATTTCTTCCTTTGCTTGTGAAGATTCGGAAGAGTCACCTATTTTGCCTACGTATGCACCGCAAGATTTTGTAACCTTTGGTTTTTGGTCGCCATACGAATTAACGGAAGAAAGCTTTGCGTTGTATAAACAATCGGGCTTAAATACGATGTTTTTCGGCAATCATTCATTGCGCCCTTGGTCGAGCGATAATTTGCATTATTTAGGCTCTAATGCCACGCAGCTTTCGTTTGAACTTTGTAGAAAGGTGGGACTGAAGGCGTTGCCCAGCTATGGGGAATGGTATCATTATAACGTTGAAGGAAAATCGTTTAGTAAAACGCCTTTTTCTGATTATGATTTATATGGTGATTATAAAGACATTATCGTTGGCATGCATATTGCGGATGAGCCGTCTTTTGAAGCGCTTGACAAATACGGTAACGATGAATTAACAGCGGATTACAAGAGTGTTTACGATGTACCATACATGGTAAATCTGTTTCCAAATTATGCGTCGTCTGCGCAGATTGGCGAAAAAGGATATAGGCATTATGTGGAAACCTATGCGAACAAAATCGTGCAAGATTTTGAGAATAACCGCTTGATGTCTGTGGATTTTTATCCTTTTAGGAGTGATGGCTTGCACTCGTCGTGGTTGTTGTGCTATAATGATATGGCAAACGTTGCCAAAAGGATGAATAGTAAAAAAAGTTATTATATACAAACTGCTATCAAAAATGAATTTCAGGACACGTTAGGACGGGATGAAATCCGTATGCAGTTGGACGTTGCGATGGCTTTTGGTGCAGACTGGTTTGGGTTTTATTGTTATGAAACACCGAAACTCGAAGAGGGCGATAGGACCGAACCTATGTATGAATATTGCATGCTTCATCCCGACGGAACACCATCGCCGTTATATTATGCGGTGCAGAGTGAGCTGGCTCGTATTTCAGCGTTTTCTAACGTGTATTTAGCGTATGACTGGGTGAAAACTGTTCCCGTAGCAAAAGAGGGTGAACGGGGCAGCCAAGCCCTTCGATTGCTTGGGAATATAGACTTCAAAGATACCGCTATTAAGAAAGTAAAGACATCGGAAGACGTGATTGTTGGGTGCTTTGATGCCGAGAAGGACGAAGCGTTTATGCTTGTGAATTACGG
>JAZORL010000120.1:0-4040 GCA_045656625.1 Candidatus Scatosoma sp.
TATCCCGAAGCGCACAACGATAAACAGGCTTGGACGCCCGAATATGCCAATAAAATGCTCCCCGTAGACGTTTACGTCGGCGGTTCGGAACACGCTTGTATGCACCTTTTGTATGCACGCTTTATTACCAAAGCACTCCGTGATATGGGCTACGTGAATTTCAGCGAACCCTTCAAACGCTTGGTACACCAAGGCATCATCCTTGGCCCGGACGGCAACCGTATGTCGAAATCGCACGGCAACGTCGTTTCCCCCGATACCTATATCGAAGAATACGGCTCGGATATGTTCCGCTTGTATTTGATGTTCGGTTTCAGCTACACGGAAGGCGGACCTTGGAGCGATGACGGTATTAAATCGGTTGCGAAATTTGCGGATCGTATCGAACGTCTTGTTCTGAAATCCAAAGAGCTCTCGGGCGGACATAAGAATATGACGAGCGCTGAAAAGAATTTGAACTACGCAAAGCATTATGCTATCAAGAACATCACGCGCGACGTAGAAGAATTCTCGTTCAATACCTCGATTGCAAGATTGATGGAATACGTGAACGTAATGCAAAAGTACGATAACGACGTTGCAGAAAAGAACGTTGCTTTCTACAAGGAATGTGTGGAAGATTTGATTCGTATGATTGCCCCCTTCATTCCCCATTTTGCGGAAGAATTGTGGGAAACGCTTGGAAATAAATCGAGCGTGTTTGAAGAAAGCTATCCCCCCGTTGATGAACAAGCACTTATCAAAGACGAAGTGGAATACGCAATCCAAATCAACAGCAAAATCAAAGCAAAAATGATGATTCCCGAAGGACTTTCCGACGAAGACATTCAAGCTACCGTTTGCGCGTACGACGAAATCGCCGAACAAATCGCAGGCAAGACGGTGAGAAAATGTATCATCGTCAAAGGTCGCCTTGTAAACTTAATTGTTGGCTAAAAACAAATACCATAAACCGCCCGTCCGAAACTTTTGGATGGGCGGTTTTCTTTGTTATTAAAAATCCTCCGCTCGATATCGAGCGGAGGATTTCATTTTAATGTTTCTTTTTAGAATGCATTAGTAGTTATTCGTCCATTGATCTTCAACGACTTCCTTTTCCCATTGTGCCACGAGAACAAAATCTCCTTCTACAACGGTCTTCCAAGTACCCTTTCCATCAAAGGCTTCGCCATTATATTTCCAGCCCTTGAAAATCCAGCCAGTACGCTTAGGTTCTATCAACTCATAGGCACTGTCATACGTGACGTATGCGCTCTCCGTCTTGCTGTCGTAAAGGCTCAAGGTGATTGTATAGGTCTGCGCTGTTTCAATCGCTTTCACTTCGATATTCTCTTGTACGTTCGTAAGGTCTTTTTCTTCCCATACGACTTTGTAGCCCGTTTTTGCTGCGGGATCAGGAATATCCGTAAAGGATTCCCCTGCCCTAACCGTAAACGTCTTCGGGTCTTGACCTGCTTGCTTGAAGGAAATCGTATAGATCGCACGCGTATCCGTCCATTGTGCCGTCAGACTAACGTTGCCGTCCGTCTTCCACGTACCGTTTTGGATAATGTTACCGTTTACATCCTTCCAGCCGTCAAAACGCATATAAGATTTTTCATGCGTAGGCGTCTCCAACGTGTACGCCGCATCATAGTATACTTCCTGCGTAGGATTTGCTACGCTGCCGCCGTTTGCGTTATAGGAAATCGTATATTTCTTTGCCGTTGCTTTCGCATAAACGGTTGCATTTTCCTGCACGTTCGTAAACGTTGCTTTCGTCGTGCACGCCGCATCTACGTACCAGTTGTCTTTATCCACCTCGTAGCCCGTCTTATCTTTGGGCGTGGGGATATCCGTCAAATCTTGCCCTTCATAGACAGTTTTATTGATTGTCGAACCGTCCGTATCCGTAAACGTAATAACTTTTTGATCCTTGGGCGCCCAAGCCGCTTCTAATACAACGTTTTCATCAGCAACATTCCACGTCGATACGTTGGTATAGGTTGCTTCGCCATATTTCCAACCAAGGAAATTTGCATCCTCTTTCGTCAAGGACATATCCAACGCCGAGCAAACCGCATCGTAGGTCAGCTGCACCGTCTTACCGTCGATTTCAAAACCGTCCGCGTTATACGTTACCGTGTAGGTAATCGCTTTATAATCGGCAGTAACCGTCATATCCCCTTGGATATTCGTATAGTCTTTTTTATCCCAATCGACCGTATAACCCGTTTTACCAACGAATTCGGGGATATCTTCTTTCGCAACGGACTCGCCTTTCTTAACTTCCACTACTTTCGATTGCGAACCGTCTTGGAATGTCACTTTATAAACAGGGCGAGCGTCTTGCCAGCTTGCAACAAGCGTGACGTCGCTTGCAATTTTCCACGGTGCATTGTTCAAAACCGCAGTGTTATTATATGTCCAGCCAAGGAAGGTGTAATCTTCTTTCGTCGGCGTCGCAAGCGTCGTTTCCTCATCAAAAGTCACTTCCTGCGTTGCATTTTCAACGGTACCGCCGTTTGCATCGTAGGTAATCGTATATTTATTCGCTTTTTCGATCGCCGTAACCTTAATATCTTCTTTAATATTGGTAAATTCCGTTCTATTCCACGTAATCGTATAACCTTCTTTTTCAGCAGGCGAAGGGATATCCGTCAAAGATCCGCCCTTCTCGATTTTTTTGACAACGTCCGCATAGCCGTCCTGCTTAAAGGTAATCGTAACTGTTTTTTCTTCGGGCGTCACCGTACCGCCTTCACTCGTCGTCGGCGAATTCGATCCATTAGAATCGTCCGATTTGCCGCAACCAACCATAAAACCAGCCGCCATTACGATACTTAAAACAAGCATTAAAATTTTCTTCATTACAATCATATCCTTCCTATGATATTTATCCATAATGGATAATAATATCATATCATACTTTCGCCTTTTCGTCAATGCCTTTTTGAAAAAAATTCCCCTCAAAAAGAAAAAACTCACCCAAACGCAACGTCTAACGCCATCATTAGCACGAAACCGACAAGCGCACCGACGCTCCCGTGACTTTTATAACGCTCTTGCGATTCGGGTATCAGCTCCTTTACTACAACAAAAATCATAGCCCCTGCCGCAAAAGCGAGCAACCATGGTTGAAACCAACGCAATTTTGCGGATAGAATTGCGCCTAAAATCACGCAAAAGGGTTCGGGCAAGCCACTATAAACCCCATAAGAAAACGCCCGTTTTTTATCCCTTGTTTGTAAGTATATCGGCAGGGCGACCGCAAATCCTTCGGGGATATTTTGTAATCCAACCCCAACAGCCAACCCAACTGCTGCCACGTAAGCTTCCGTCGTACCAATCACGTGCGCCATTCCAAGCGCAAAGCCCACGGCAAGTCCTTCGGGAATATTATGGAGTGTCACAGAAAAAAATAGCGAATTATTTTCTATTCTATGATTGCCAAAACGTTCCAATAAAAGCAGTAAGCCGCCCCCAAGTAGCAGCCCAATTGATGCAGGCATAAAGGAAATTTTCCCCCAGTTTTCTTGCGCCTGCTCGATTGACGGCAACAAGAGCGACCAAATCGACGAGGCAAGCATAATCCCCGATGCCGTACCCAAGAAAAACGCCCCTATTTTTCCCGATTCGGCGCGTTTAAAGATATAAATAAAAGCCGCGCCCAACGCCGTTGTGAAAAACACAAAGAACGCAGAAAGCGCGACAAAACCAACATATTGCATATTTTTATCCCCCGTATTTCTTATGAATTAGGGGAAATCCCCCATTATTCAATATATGAAATAGAGAGAAAAATTGTTTTGCTGAATAAACAACGTTTGCTCTGCCGTCGTAGAAGGAAGCGCAGGATGATAACGAGCGTACTTCGGTCTATCTTTTACAATTATATAGAAGCACAAAACAAAGTCCATAACCTATAATAATCTCTACATAGCTTCTCAATGCAAAAGAATAAGCCCCGTTCTTTAGGAACGGGGCTTTTGAAAAGCGGCGGCTACCTATCCTCCCAACGGTTAACCGTAAGTACTTTCGGCGTAAAAGAGCTTAACTTC
>JAZORL010000121.1:0-50238 GCA_045656625.1 Candidatus Scatosoma sp.
AAAGATGGGCGTGACGGAAGAAAAGGTGCGTGAAATTCAAAAGATTGCGCAAGACCCCATTTCCTTGGAAAAGCCGATTGGTGAGGAAGAGGACAGTCACTTGGGCGATTTCATCGAAGATGAAAAAACGGTGACGCCGACGGACGACGTGGCGGCAAAAATGTTAAAAGAACAGCTTTTGCACGTTTTGGATACCCTTACCCCGAGAGAGGAAAAGGTGCTTCGTTTGCGCTATGGTATCGACGATGGGAAATCGAGAACCCTCGAAGAAGTGGGCAAAGAATTCAACGTCACGAGAGAACGTATCCGTCAAATCGAAGCAAAAGCGCTTAGAAAACTCCGTCATCCCTCGCGCAGTAAGAAATTGAAAGATTTTCTTGAATAATGTCGTACGGGAAACGGATTGATACCCTTTGCGCTCTTTTACAAAAATCGGAAACGTTTGCGGACGTAGGCTGTGACCACGGCTATTGTAGCGAGTACGTTTTGAAAAACGGGCTTTGCGATAAGGTGATTTTCTCGGACGTGAGCCGAGGCAGTTTGGCAAAAGCGGAAAGCTTACTCAAAGAGTACGTGGAAGACGGAAACGCAGTCGGCGTGCTGGGCGATGGTTTTTTTGGCGTGCCGAAGGATACGCAGCAGGTCTTGATTGCTGGTATGGGCGGCAGCGAAATTGTTTCCATTCTTTCCGATAAAAAATACGGCTTTTTGCCCGAGCGGTTTGTTTTTCAACCGATGCACGATCAGGAAAAACTTCGTCGGTATATCGTCGCAAACGGCGGCTATATCGAACGGGATTTTACCTTCCAAGACGTAAAGTTTTACGACGTAATCGTTGGTGGTAAATGGGTGGACGGTATGGAAAAACCTTCATACACCGACGCAGAGTACGAGTTTGGGAAGGACAATTTACGTGAGCTTGGCGAAGCGTTTGTGTTGAGAACGGAAAGACTTTTGAAAGATATCGATCGATATTTGACAAGAGAAAATTTGCAAAAAGAGAGCAGGGCGGATTTGGAACGCCGAAAGGCGAGATTGCAAGGAGTGTTGAGCGGTGAAATTAAGTGAAATTTATGCAGTAGCGGATGCGCTTGCGCCCAAGCGTTTGAGCGACGAATATTGTAAGACGTACGGTGCGTACGATAATAGCGGGATCTTGGTAGATACGGGCAAGGACGTGCAAAAGATTTTGTTTACGTTGGACTTGACGAATGAGGCGGTGGACAAAGCCCTCGCAACGAATGCGGATTTGATTATCACCCACCACCCGATGATTTACGGAAAAATTTCCGACGTGCGTGTGGACGGTGTGCTTGGCGGTAAGCTCGTGCGTTGTATTCAAAACGGGATTTCCGTGATTTCTATGCACTTGAATTTGGACGTGGCAAAGGGCGGTATTGACGAAAGCTTGCAAAGCGGCGTTTTGCGCGCGGCAGGGGAAACGACGGGGGCAGGTACGAATGTAAGCTACGAGCATCCGCTCACGGATGGTGGCTACGGGCGTGCGTACGATATCCCCAAAACTCGTTTGGGCGAGCTTGCGGTGAAGATGAAAAAAGAATTTTCGAGCGCACGTGTTTTGGTGTACGGCGACGAAAACAAGGAGCTTGGGCGCGTGGCGAGCTGCTGCGGCGCAGGTGGAGACGAATCGGGCGTGGCGTTTGCATTGCGAGAGAACGCAGACGTGTTGATTTCGGCAGATTTTAAGCATCACGTACTTGCAATGGCGCAGGATACGGGGTTGTCCGTAATTGTTTTGACGCATTATGCGTCCGAGAATTACGGCTTTGAAAAATATTATGAAAAAATACGTCGGCAAGTGAATATTCCGTGTGAATATCATACGGATACGGACTTGCTTTGACGAAGGGAGAACAAGTTATGGCACAATTACAGGCAATTTTGAACTATCAGGAAACAGACAGAAAGCTCTTTAAGCTGGAACGCGATTTTGCGGCGAGCAACGAGAGAAAAGAGTACGTCAAGGTGAAAAAATACCTTGAATCGGCAATGGAAAAGCTGGATGCACTTGAATTGAAAGCGACTTCCTTAAAAGCGGAAGCAGCGGAGATTTGCAAAAAGTATGAAGCTTTGGAAGAAACGCTTAAAGATTTTGAGAACTTGGACGAGCTTGTCACGGGCGGTGCAGATATCGCTTTCTATAAGAAAAAGGCGCAGTTGAAAATCGATCAATTAAAGAAATTTAAGTCGGATTTGAACACCCTTTCGGCAGCGATTAAGGAAACGGACGAGGAATATCAAAAATTGAAAAAGCAGGTTATCAGCGTGGAAAAGCAACGCCCTGCAATCGTGGAAAAATATCAAGCGGCAAAGGCGGCAATCGAGCCTGAACGCCAAGCGATTGAAGGGGAGCTTGCAAAGCTGGAAAAGGACGTGCCTGCACCTCTCTTGGAAAAATATAAAACGAAACGTAAGGAGAAGCTCTTCCCTGTGATTGGGGCGTTGATGGACAATCGCTGTCCCTTCTGCAGTATGGAGCCGCCGCTTGTCGAAAGAAACAAGCTTTCGGGGGGTGGAACGATTGAGTGTTTCACCTGTCACAGATTGCTTTTTGGGGAGTAAGTGAACCTTTTGTCTTGCTGATTGCATAAAATACAACGTGCAAAAAGTAAAGGCAGTGATTCATTTATCAAACATACGACAAAACGCAAAAGCTTTTTTGGCGCACAGCAAACGGCTTTGTGCGGTGGTGAAGGCGAATGCATACGGGCATGGTGCGGAGGAAATTGCGCTTGCGCTTTCCGATATAGCGGACCTGTTCGCAACGGCAATTGTCGACGAAGCGATTGCAATCCGTCACGCGGTATGCGGAAAGGACATTCTCGTTTTTGCGCCGCCCTTGACGGAAGAGGACGCTTATAAGATTGCAATCAACGGCTTTATTGGTTCGGTGACGAGTCTATATTCGGCAAGACTGTTTGCGAGGGTTTCGCAAAAATACCGCCTACCGTTGAAGGTACATTTGAAAGTGAATACGGGCATGAACCGCTATGGTATGCGCCCACAAGAATTAGGGAAGGTGTGCAAGCTCTTTTCCGGGCAACAGCAAATTCAAGTGCAAGGAATTTACTCACATTTGTATGCCTGCGCATTTGAACAAGCGGAAGAGCAAAGAGGGAAATTTCTTCGCGCGGTTGCGCTTTGTAAAAGGTATTTCCCGACGGTGATTGCGCACCTGTCCGCCACTTACGGGGCGATGCTTGGTGAAAGATATGCCTTTGATATGACGAGAGTCGGGCTTGGCTTATATGGGTATTTGCCAATCTCTCAAAAAGAGAACGGCGTGGAGTGGATGCCGCATTTGCAGAAAGGTATGCAGGTGTTTGCGCCCGTAATGGAAAGCCGCGTGTATCAAAACGGCGGTGCAGGCTATGGATTGCCGCAACCTGTGAATGGGGGAGATAGGATTTATCTTTGCCGCTACGGCTACGCGGATGGTTTTTTGCGGAAGCAAACGAACGGGGCGGAAATAGCAGGCGAGCACTTGAACAATTTGTGTATGGACGCTTGCGTGTGCAAAGGCGAATGCAAACGCGGGGAATATTTGCCCATTATGTTGGACGCGGAAAAGACCGCAAGAGAAACGGGTACGATTTCGTATGAGGTTTTGTGTGCGGCGACGCGGAGAGCGGAGTTTGTGTATGAAAAATAAGAATAGCGCTTTGCGGTTTGTAGAGGGGGAAAATGCTTCCCTTGCCGAGCGCAAAGCAAGCGTGCGCGCGTATATGAAAAGTAAACGCGCGGAGAATACGAATCGCGACGTGAAAGCGCTTTTGGCGGCGGAGAATTTGATGAGCGTATTGGACGATTTGGTGGGGGCAGGTACGAGTTTAAGTGTGCTCGTCTACCTATCCTATTCGTCTGAATTATCGACCGAGCCGCTGATAGACAAGCTGCTGGAAAGGGGTGTTGCCATATACGCGCCTCGTGTAGAAGGCGAGGAAATGGTAGCGGTGGAATATGGCGACGATTTCGTGATTTCAGGGCAAGGAATACGCGAGCCGATAGGCGAGCGTTTCGACGGCGATCTTGATATCGTAATTTTACCGTTGCTTGCCGTGGACGAGCTGGGAAATCGCTTGGGCTATGGCGGCGGATATTACGATCGGTATTTGGCAAAGCATACAAGCAGCTTGAAAATCGGCTATTGTTTTGATTTTCAAATGTTAAAAAGCTTGCCAAGCGAAGAAACGGACGTTGCGCTTAATATGGTTGTTACGGATACGTTTACAAAACGGATAAAGTAAGAAAAAATACGGAGAGAAAATTATGGCTACTTTTAAGATGAAATGGAAAAGATTTTGGAGATACGTATGGTCGTTTTTTAAGGCGTCCATTCCTGCGACGTTTATGTATTTTTGCGCAGGTACGATCCTTATGATGCTTACAATGAAAGGAAAAACGCTCACTTGGACAAGCAAAAAATTGACCTGGACGATCGTTTGTATTCTCGGTGGTGGTTTGTATAATGCGCTTGTTTCGTGGGCGCAAGGTGGTACCCATTACGAAATGCTCGTTTCAGGGAACGTAAAACGTACCCGTATGATGGACGACGGCTCGGGGTTTAGAATGTCCTCGCATAATGAAGTGAAGGAATACCGTGTGTGGAAGGGCTTTGTAATCGGCGGTTTTACGGCGTTTTGGACGTTACTTGTCGGGATTGTATTCGGTTGCAATCAATCGCAAGTGCAGCTCTATATCGACGGTGAGGCAAGCGGCGGTTTCCTCGGTGTATTTATCGCGCTTTCCTTCTTCATTTCGGGTTGGTCGATTTTGCCCTTCTATTATATGAACGGCGTAGGGTATTCGGTAAGCTTTTTCCTTTCCTGTCTTTTTGCGCTTATTCCTATTGCTGTGACGGGCGTCTTCTATATTCTCGGCGCATATTCCCGTCGTAATAAAGCAATCCGTCAGCAAATGTTGGCGGACAAGGCAGAGGCGGAAAGACAGCAAAACCCCAAGAAAATTAACTACGGCGGTTTGCCCGGAACGAAGCCCAGAAAACGCAGATGATAGGGGCATGTACGCGTTGAACACGCAAAATAAGGTAGAATTATGAGAATTATCGGTGGAAAATATAGAAGTAGAGTGCTTTCTGAATTTGCCGGTGACGACGTGCGGCCCACGTCTGATCGGGCAAAGGAATCCCTCTTTAATATCCTTGCGTTGAAGATGTATGGCGCAAGGGTTTTGGACTTATTCGCAGGTAGCGGCGCATTGGGCTTGGAAAGTCTTTCGCGCGGTGCGAAGGAAGTCGTTTTCAACGATTTTTCCAAAGAGAGCTTGGCGATTGTCAAGAAAAATTTAGCCGCGCTGAAAATTGTTGTCGGCGGTGAAGAAGCGAAGGTTTGTCAATATGATTTCTTGTCTTGCTTGGACGTTATGCGCGGTACGTTTGATGTAATTTTCCTCGATCCGCCCTACCGCTACGATTACGGAAAAAAAGCGCTTGAAAAGATTGCGCAAAAGGGGCTTTTGAGCGAGAATGGGATTGTGATCAATGAACGAGATATTCCCTTCGACGGGGAAATTGCAGGCTTGGAAAAGTACGATGAGCGCAAGTACGGAAAGACCTATCTAACGTTTTTCCGTCGCACAAAGGAGTAAAAAATGAGAAAATGTGTATTCGCAGGGACGTTCGATCCCCCGACGCTTGGGCATAAAGCGTTGATTGAAGAATGCTTGACTCTCTTTGACGAAGTGGTGGTCGCGATTATGGTCAACCCTGCCAAAGAGCCGTATTTTTCGGTAGAAGAGCGCAAGGAAATGCTCGCGCTGGATTTTGGGAACGAATCGCGCGTACGTGTGATTGATTTTGCGGGTACGGTTGCGGAGCTTTTGGAAAAGGAAAATACGAAAATTTACGTGCGTGGGATTCGAAACGGCGTGGATCTCGATTTCGAGAACGCCAATTTCTATGCGAGTAGAAAACTCGATCCGAGCTTTACGGCGGTATATTTGCCCTGTCCGCAAGAGCTTTTGCACGTAAGCTCGACGATGGTAAGAAATAGCTTGAAATTTTCCACGCCGATTGACGAGTACGTGAGTGAAAAGGTCAAGGCTTATATCCTTGAAAAGGAAGCAAACAAATGAAATTTTGGAAGAAAGCAGCAGCGTTATTATTGAGTGTAATCGCAGCGTTTTCTATGATGGCGTGCGGCGGTGAGGATAAGGCGAATGGGGACTCGGATTCGACGAGCGAAGAAGCGGAAATCCACACGTATTACGGCACTACGATCGAGTATTACGTGACGCCGATTGACCCCGTGGCAACGGACGAAAGTAATTACGGTGTGTACGGCGGTTATCCGCGCAAGGCGATGGAAGATATCGTTGCTTCATTGCAATCGGACGAGTTTACGGAGCTTTTGTTTATGCCCCAAGTCCCGACCGAAGCAGGAAAAGGACTTACGGAAGAAAAAATAGAGAAAGCCGAAGAGGTAATTGCTGTTTATAAGGCGAGCGTTACATATTCTTACCAAAACAGCAAGGACGATATAGATGGTTCGTTGGTGCGTTCCTTTATCTATGCGAAAATTGCAGTTTTGAAGGAAAGTGAGGAAGATAAAGCGGTTGCGGAATATATTCGCGGCCAGATACTTGATATTCTGCCTTTGTACGTGGAGCAAAAAATGTATCTCCCCGACGGCTATAACGGTACGCAGTGTAAAAAAATTACACGCCTGGACGAAATTGTGGGATTTCAAAAATAACACGTGGTAATGCGTGAAAAAGTGAGAAAATAACACGTAGTGATACGCGAGAGAAATAAGAAAAAGGAGAATTTTTATTATGATGGAAAAACAGTATTTTATTCCCGAACCCGAAGAATTTATCTCCGAGAAACCGCTTACGGCGGAAATGAAGAAAATCAAAGCGGCTCGCGACGAAGAAATCCGCGATACTATCGCAGGAAGAAACGACAAAATGCTCGTGGTGATTGGTCCTTGCTCCGCACACGAGCCTGCGCCTACCCTCGAATACATATCGAGATTGGGCAAGCTCAACGAGAAGGTCAAGGACAAGCTCGTGATCGTGCCGAGAATTTATACGAACAAGCCCCGTACGAAAGGGGTTGGCTATAAGGGTATGTTCTTGCAGCCTGATCCCGAAGGGGCGGCGGATATCGCAAGAGGTATCCGTAGTATTCGTGCGTTGCATCTTGCGGCAATCAACGAATCGGGCTTGACGGCGGCGGACGAAATGCTCTATCCCGAAAATACGGCGTACGTAGAAGATTTGCTTTCCTATCACGCAGTCGGCGCAAGAAGTGTAGAGGACCAAATGCACCGTCAAGTGGCAAGCGGTATCGACGCGCCCGTTGGGTTGAAAAATCCGATGAGCGGCAACATTATCGCGCTTATCAATTCTATTTTTGCGGCGCAAAGTCCGCAAGTGTTTAAGTACCGCAATTATCAAGTAAGCTCTGGCGGGAATCCTTACGCACACGCAATCTTACGTGGCGGCGTGGACGGGAACGGAGCGGACGTGCCGAATTTCCACTACGAAACTGTGATGCAGCTGGAAGAAATGTACCGTGGCAGTAAGCTTGAAAATCCTGCAATCATTATCGATTGCAACCATTCCAACTCGGGTAAAAAACATCGCCAACAGCTCCGTATTGCGCAAGAAGTGATGCAAAACCGCCGTTTTGACGCCGATTTCAAGAAAATTGTAAAAGGCTTTATGGTGGAAAGCTTTTTGGTAGAAGGTACGCAAAAGCACGACGAAGTATTTGGTAAGTCGATCACCGACCCTTGTATCGGTTGGGAAGACACAGAACGCTTGATTTTGGATTTGGCGGAACAGGTATAACGGAGAATGAATATGAAAATTGCATTTTTAGGACCGGAAGGGAGCTATTCCCATCTTGCGGCAAAGGAATTTTTGAAAACGGAAGCAAAAACGGAAAAAGCGGTCGGCGAATGGGACGAATGCGTGCCTTTTAGAAACTTCGTCGAGGTGCTTGAAGCTGTGGATAATGGACGTGTAGACGGTGCGGCGATTCCCATTGAAAATAGTATTCAAGGGGGCGTTTCGCAAAACTTGGATCTCTTGCAGGATTTTGCCTCGCTCTATGCGGTAAAGGAAAAGATTTTGCGTGTGGATCACCGCTTAATTTACAAGGAAGGTACGCCTTTATCCGCAATCGGTAGAGTATACTCTCATCGTCAAGCGCTCGATCAATGCTCGGCGTATTTGAGCAAGGAAATCCCGTTCGCGTCTTTGCGGGAAACGGAATCGACAGGCTTTGGTATCGCAAGAGCGGTAGAGGACGAAACTGGCAAGAGTGCAGCGATTGCAGGTGCGCATACGGAAAATATCCGTAGCGGATTCGTGATGAGTGAAGAGAGTATTTCCGACGAGAAAAACAACTATACCCATTTCCTCTTGATTAAGAAAGGAGAGGATACGTTGCCGAAAGCGAGTGATCGAGTTTTCTTCTCGGCGGTTTGTCCGCATAGACCGGGTAGCCTTTTAGAGCTTTTGCAAATCATTGCAAAGCACGGCATTAACATGACGAAAATCGAAAGCCGTCCTGTAAAAAATCGACCTGGCGACTATCGTTTTTTCATTGAAGCGGACTGTGATTTGGGGAGCAAGGAAGTGCAGGATATGCTTTCCGCAATCCGTGAAAACACGCTCGAATGCAAGCTGCTCGGTGCGTACTCGCACGATGCGAAATAAAAAATAAAAAGTTTACGGAAAATTATGGATTTATTTGATTTCAATAGAAATGAAGAAACGGCAAAACCCCTTGCCGAGCGTATGCGTGCAAACTCGTTGGACGAGTTTATCGGGCAAAAGCATATCGTTGGGGAAGGCTCGCTGTTGCGGCGCGCTATCGCCATCGACCGCTTGGGGAGCTGTATTTTTTGGGGGCCGCCCGGGTGTGGTAAGACCACGCTTGCAAATATTATCGCACTCCGCACCAACGGGGAGTTTATCAAGCTCAATGCAGTAAACGCAGGGGTAGCGGACGTCAAAAAAGCGGTGGAAACGGCGAGAGATAACCTTAAAATGTTCAATAAGCGTACCTATTTGCTTTTGGACGAGTGTCACCGTTTCAACAAAACGCAAAGTGATTCCCTCTTGCCTGCTATTGAGCAAGGGACAATTATCTTTATCGGCTCGACGACGGAAAATCCCTATGCCTCGATGACGCCTGCTATCGTTTCGCGTTGTCGGGTGTTTGAGTTTAAGCATTTGACGACGGAAGATATTGTCGGTGCGTTGCATTCAGCGGTGAAAAATCGTCATAAGGGCTTAGGTAAGCAGGGGATTACCATTTCGGACGAAGCAATCGAGCATATTGCGAATATGGCAGGGGGGGATTTGCGCTCGGCATACAATGCCTTGGAGCTTGCCGCACTCACGACTACGCCTGATCACGATGGAAACGTGAAAATTACCCTTGCTGATGCGGAGCAGTCCATTCAAAGAAAATCCCTTTCCTATAATAAAGATTCCTATTACGATTTCCTTTCCGCATTTTGTAAATCTCTGCGCGGAAGCGATGCGAATGCGGCATTGTACTATGCAATGCGGTTGATTGAAGGGGGCGGCGACCCGATGTTGGTAGCCCGTCGGCTTGTCGTGCATTCGGCAGAAGACGTCGGTATGGCGGATCCGCAGGCGTTGCAAATTGCCACTTCGGCTATGCTCGCCTTTGAAAAAATTGGGTATCCCGAAGGCCTTATTCCGCTCTCGGAAGCGATTGTGTACGTGTGCGAAGCGGAAAAAAGTAATGCGGTTGTCAACGCCTTCCACGAGGCGCAAAGGGACGCTCGGACGGTGCGGGATGATACCATTCCCCCGTATTTGAAGGACAATAGCCAAGCAAGCCAAGAGGATAAAGCGCAAAGCCGCTTGTATAAGTATCCCCACGATTACGGCGGATACGTGGAGCAGCAGTATTTGCCCGATAGCTTGAAGGATAAGGTTTACTATACGCCCACTCAAAACGGCTATGAAAAGACGGTGTGGGAAATCCGCGCTAAAAAAGGTAAAAAGAATTAAACGAGCGTACCATGTACGCGTTGAAAACAGTTTGACGGAGTAAATAAGTATGAAATGTTTGTATTGTGACTGCACCGAAAGCAAGGTAGTAGATTCTCGTTCGGCGGATGATGATAGAACGATACGCCGCCGTCGTGAATGTACGAGCTGCGGCAGGCGGTTTACCACGTATGAAACGATTGAAGTGACGCCTGTGCTGGTGGTAAAAAACAACGGCACTCGGCAGTCCTTTAATGCGGAAAAAATCCGCAACGGGATTATCAAGTCCTGCGAAAAGCGGCCTGTGCCGATGTCCGTGATTGATGATATGGTGGCGGATATTTCTAAACAGGTTTATAATAGTATGGAAAGCGAAATTACGACGAAAACGATTGGGGAAATGGTGATGGAGCGCTTGAAGAAGGTGGACGAAGTCGCCTACGTGCGCTATGCGAGTGTGTACCGCTCGTTCAAGGACCTTTCCTCGTTTATGTCGGAATTAAAGCAAATGATGAAGGCGGATAAGCTCGAGAAAAAGAACTCGTAAAAGGGGTAAGATTATGGCAAACCAAACGAAGACGGTCCGTGTGGGCGGCGTTAGCTTGGGCGGCGGCTCGCCGATTCGCATTCAATCGATGACCACGACGAAAACGGCGGATTTGGAAAAGACAATTGCGCAAATCCATGCTTTGGAAAAGGCTGGTTGTGAGATTATTCGTGTGGCGGTAGCAGACGAGGCAGACGCGTTTGCGATACAAGCGGTCAAGGAAAAAATTTCGATTCCGCTTGTTGCGGATATTCATTTTTCGCCCAAGCTTGCGGTGTTGGCGATTGAAAGCGGCGCAGATAAAGTGCGTATCAATCCGGGGAATATCGGCGGCGAAGCGGAAATTAAATACGTAGCGGACTGCATTAAGGCGCATGGGATTTCCGTGCGTGTTGGTTCAAACACGGGCAGTATTGAGAAAAACTTTCTCGAAAAGTACGGCAGAAGTGCGGAAGCGCTTGTGGAGAGTGCGCTGTATAACGTCGGGATTTTAGAAAAATTCGGCGTAAATGATATCGTGATTTCGGTAAAGGCGTCGGACGTGCCGTTGACGGTCAAGGCATATAGCTTGCTTGCGCAAAAGACGGACTATCCCTTGCATTTGGGCGTGACGGAAGCGGGCACGACGGAAGCAGGGATTGTAAAAAGTGCGGTGGGGATTGGTAGCTTGCTCTTGCAGGGCATTGGCGATACAATCCGTGTTTCTTTGACGGACGATCCCGTGAAGGAAGTGTATGCAGCGCAAAATATTTTACGGGCTTGCGGCTTGGAAAACGAGTTCGTTGAAGTGGTGTCTTGCCCGACTTGCGGGCGCTGTGCTTGGGAGAGTATGGGGCTTGCAAACAAGGTGACGGAGTTTGTTCGTCCCTATAAAAAACGTGCCAAAATTGCCGTAATGGGTTGCGTGGTAAACGGACCCGGCGAGGCGAAGGATGCGGATTTGGGGATTGCAGGCGGCAACGGCTCTTGCTTGATTTTCAAGAAGGGTGAGCCCTTCAAAAAGGTGAGCACGGAGTGCGCAGAAGAAGAATTTTTCAAAGAAATTAGGACGTTATTAGCATGAATAGACTTTCAGAATATCTCGCGGAAATTCGTGAGATACAAGGCTTAAAAAATGCAATATTATGCGGTATCACGCTTACGAAAAGGGAAGATAGCGCGGAGTTTTTCTTGGTGACGGATAGGACGTACAAGACGATGGACGAAGCGCAGGCTCGGGAAATTTCCGAGCGCTATTTGCCGCAAGGAATGACGGCGAAGATTAAAATCGTGAAGCGTGTACCCGATGCGGATACGATTCGTGCACGGATTTTGGAATATATCCGCAAGAGCTTTCCCGCAGCCGGTGCTTTCTTAGAAGAGGGGGCAATCGAGGTGGAAATGCTCACGAGCGGCGCAAATTTTTACGTGGAAATTGCCTCGGGGGAACAGACTATGTTTTCCTCGGGAAAAATCTTGGACGAGACAAGCAGGTATTTATCGAGTATCTTTTGCGGTACGTTTTTTGGGAACGTGCGAGTCGTGGAAAAGGCGAATTTCGACGCCTCGCTTTTGGAAGAAGAGATCGAGGAAACGGAAGAGTTTATTCCTACGGAAATTCGTGAGTTCCCCATTTGTGAATATGAAAAAATCGACGGCGTGGACGCTCCTCTTAAAAATGCGGTGTATATTGCCGATTGCTTGAATATGGAAGGCTCGTATTCCATTTGTGGTAACGTGAATTATATCGAAGAAATCAAGTACGTAAAGCATAACGAAAATACGAATACGGACGTGGAAAAGAGCCGTTTTTCGATTGCGCTTTCGGACGGTTCGGCAACCCTTCGAACGACCTATTTCCCCAAGAAAGCGACCTTGGAAAAGGTGCGTGAAATCAAAATCGGGGATAAAATCGTGATTACGGGCTCGAACGAGGAGTTCCGTGGCACAATGTCCTTTAAGGCAAGCAAGCTCAATTACGGCAGACCGCCCGAAGGGTTTGAGCCGGTGGCGAGAAAGGGTAAGCCTGTGCCCAAGGCGTATCACACTGTGTTTCCTGAACCCTACGTGGACTATACGCAGGCAGGGCTTTTCGAGGATACGACAAAGCCTGCGGATTTGAAAAAACACGTAATCGTTTGCTTCGATATTGAAACGACGGGGCTTAACAATAACCCTGCCATGGGAAAAATGGATAAAATTATCGAGCTTGGCGCAGTCAAGCTCGTGAACGGGGAAATCACCGAGAAATTCTCGTCGTTGATAGCTTGCCCCGAACGCTTGTCCAAAGAAATCGTCGCCTTGACGGGGATTAAGGACGAGGATTTGGTTGGGAAACCCGAAGTGGACAAGGTTCTTGCCGATTTTTACAAGTTTACCGACGGCGCAATTCTCGTAGGGCATAACGTCGGCTTTGACTACCGTTTCGTGCAGTATTACGGCGAACAATGCGGGTATATGTTCGATAAAAAACAATATGATACGCTTGCGCTCGCGCAAGAGGTTTTGCGTGGTAAGCTTGCGAATTATAAGCTCAATACCGTTGCGGATTATTATGGCTTTGAGTTTAATCACCACCGTGCATTTGAAGATGCGGCGGTGACGGCAAAGGTGCTTATCGAGCTTGTCAAGGCAAAGGGCGGACTTGACTAAACGTCCTAAAAACAAGAAAAGGATAGGGGCAGGTACGCGTTGAAAGAGGATTTTGGGGGATTGACGAGTTTTTCGTTTTACAGTTGAACAACTCGAATAAAGAGTTGTGTATATTCAAGAAGAAAAAATTGCGGAAAATTCCCAAAATTTGTGTAAAACGCTTGCAATTTGCTTATTATAATGTTATAATAAGGATACTTAATAATGCTTTTGTTATTGAGAGTGGTCTTTTCGGGCCACTCTCAATCTTCGTATTTTGGGCTTGTAAAGGAAAACAAGGCGAAGAAAAAGCGAAAGAATAGGAGTTTTATGAAAGTCAAAACGATTGAAGAAATTCAAAACGCATTGCAACCGACTGCGGACGAACTGGGAATTGAAATCGTAGAAGTGGAGTTTAAGCAGGGCAAAGAGCCTGCGCTCACCGTCTATATCGATGTGGACGGCGGCGTGGATTTGGATACGTGCGAGAAATTCCATCGTGCAATCGATCAGATTTTGGACGAGGTGGATCCCACCTTCGGCGCACCGTACACCCTCAACGTTTCCAGCCCCGGCTTGGATAGACCGCTCAAAACGGATAGAGATTTCAATAAATGCCTTGGCGAAAAGGTGGAAGTGAAATTGTTTGCGCCCCTCAAAGGCAAGAAGTTTTTTGAAGCGATTTTGAAAGCGCACGACGAAACTTGCGTCTATTTGGAAGATAAAGGCGAAGAGCTGAAGCTGGAAAAGGCAAAGCTTGCGAAAATTTGCAGGGCGATTGATTTCGACGGACTGTTTTAAGTCTTAACCAAACAAGAAAAAAATTAGAACTACAATAAATTGAAAATTTAACAGGAGATTAACATCATGATTATGGACAACAAAGAGTTTTTTGCGGCTCTTGGCGATCTCGTAAGAGAAAAAGGTATCAGCGAAGAATCCTTCATTGCGACGCTTGAAAACGCGCTTGCATCTGCGTACAAAAAGCAGTTTGACGGCGGTGCGGAAATTAGCGTTTCCTGCGATGCGGAAAAGGGTCTTATCACGTTCAGCGCAAAACGCTACGTGGTGGAAGAAGTCGTGGATAAAGACAAGGAAATTTCTTTGGAAGAAGCGCAAGAGCTTGATCCTACGCATCAAATTGGCGACGTTATCGTGAAAAACTTTATCCCCAAGGATTTCGGTCGTATTGCGGCGCAAACGGCAAAGCAAGTTATCTTGCAAAAATTGCACGAAGCGGAACGTGACAACACCTTCTCGGAATTTTCCGATAAAGAAGGCGAGCTTATGGAAGGGGTTATCCGTAAAATCGACGAACGCAATATTTACGTGGAACTTGGCGACAAGAAGATTGAAGGGGTTATGCCCCCTCAAGATCGCGTTCCCACCGAAAGATACGGCGTGGGCGATCGCTTGAAGGTGTTTGTAAAGCGGGTTAAGAACAACGGTAAAAATTCGCAAATCGTGGTATCCCGTAGCGCGCAAGGCTTGGTAAAGAAGCTTTTTGAAGAACAAGTGCCCGAAATTGCGCAAGGTATCGTAGAAATTAAAGAAATCGCGCGTGAAGCAGGTCACCGTACGAAGATGGCGATTCTTTCCAACGATTCGAGAGTGGACGCAGTCGGTGCGTGCGTTGGTAATCGCGGTGCAAGAGTAAATGCAGTCGTAGAAGAACTTGGCGGCGAAAAGATCGATATTATTCTTTGGAATGAAGATCCTTTGGCGTTCATTTATAAAGCGCTTTCCCCTGCAACGGTGCTTTCCGTAACGGCACGTGGCGAACGTAGCGCAATGGCAATCGTACCCGACGATAAGCTCTCGCTTGCAATCGGTCGTGACGGTCAAAATGCAAGACTTGCGGCTCGTTTGACGGGTTGGAAGATCGACGTGAAGAGTGCATCCTCTCCCGAAGCGGCGGAAGTGCTTGCGTCCATCGAAAACGAGGAAAACGAAGAATTCGAAGATAGCGCGGAATAATTTTCCGTTCCTGCTGCGCTTTTGCGCGGTGAAAACATTTCGGGAGAAAGTATTATGCCGAAAACAAAGAAGATACCCCTGCGTACCTGTATAGCGTGTCGTGAAATGAAACCGAAAGGGGAAATGACTCGCGTAGTCAAAAATGCGGACGGTGAAATTAAGCTTGACCCTACGGGAAAATTGCCCGGTCGAGGCGCGTACGTTTGCAATAATCCCGACTGCTTGAAAAAAGTGGACGGTAAGAAATTATTCAATAAAGCCTTTTCTTCAAGCGTTGCCGACGAGATTTATCGTGGCATCGGGGAGGGAAGCGGTGACAAGTAAGGTCGAGAATTATTTAGGGTTTTGTATCCGTGCGAGAAAGATTGTGTTCGGCGCGGAAACAATAGAAAAACAAAAACGCGGCGTATTTCTTTTGATTGTGGACGGCGGAATTGGGAAAAACTCCTTAAAACCCACGCTTGCGGCAAAGGAACGGCTTGGTTGTCCGATGCTGATGACAGCGGAAGGACAGCTCGGCGAAATGTTGCATAAGCCTGCCGTGAAAGCGGTGGCAATCACAGACAATCATCTGGCTTCGGCGATACTTTCCGTCGCCGAAAGCGACAGTCAATTCAAATTATATTCGGGAGGAAACAACTGAACCTATGGCAAAAAAATACGAGAATGTGGAGAAAATACTTGGACTTCTTGACGATAAGCAACTTGGTGGTTTGCAAAAGCGTCTTACATCCACAGAAAAGAGCCTTTCGGAAATTTTAAGAAAGCTTTCCGCAATGGAAACGGAAAAAGCGGAACGCGAAGCGGCGGAAGCGGCGGCAAGAGCGGAAGAAGAAGCTCGTATCGCAGCGGAAGAAGCGGAAAAAGCAGCAAAGGCTGCGGCGGAAGCGGCGGCAAAAGAAGAAGCTGCGAAAGCGAAAAAAGCAACGAAGAAAAAGGCTGAAAAAATAGAAGAACCCGTTGAAGAAAAAACGGAAGAAAAAATCGTGGAAGCAGTAGTGGAAGCGCCTGTGGAAACGAAGGAAGAAACGAAGGAAGCGGTAGCGGAAACGAAGGAAGAAACGGTTGAAAAAGCCGAAAAGACGGAAACGAAGACGGAAACCCGTACTTTTGTACCCAAGCCTGCGACGCCTGCTGCACCGAGAGCACCGAGATATTTCCGTAATGGGCAAGAACAAGGGGTGTACGTGGCGAAGCCGGGCGTAGATACGTCCGCTGGCTCGACCTTCCGTCCCCGTCCTCAAGGTGATAGACCTGCTCGCCCGCAAGGGGATAGACCTTTTAACGGTCAAAAACCTGCAACCGGCGCAAAACCTGCAAGACCTGTACCAAGCGCACCTATTGCAGCACCCGTTGCTCCGGCAAGAGATCAGAAGTCCTTCTCTGCCCCTGCAAAGAAAAAGACGTTTGAAAAGACGTATACGGAAAAGAAACCTTTGTCGAAACGTTCTTTGAGTCGTCAACAAGGCTTAACAGTGGAAGATTTCGACGAGGATAAGAGCGGTTATAGAAAAGTCCGTTCGCCGAAAAAGCAAAAGCAACAGGAAATCCCTACGATCAAGATCGAACACGCAGTTGTTACGACGCAGGAAATTCCTTTGAAGGTGCTTTCCGAAAAACTCGGTGTTTCGGCGGTGGAAATCACCAAACGCCTTTTCAAGGAAGGCATTATGAAGGGAATCAACGATTCGATCGACTACGATAACGCAGCGCTTATGGCGGCGGATATGGGGATTGACCTTGAATACAAGCCCGAAAAGACTGCGGAAGAAGTCCTTATGGATACGGTGGTTTCGGAAGACGAAAGCAAGCTTGTGCTCCGTGCTCCCGTCGTGACCGTTATGGGTCACGTTGACCACGGTAAGACTTCCTTGCTCGACAAAATCCGTGCGACGACTGTCACGGCAGGCGAAGCTGGCGGTATTACGCAGAGCATCGGTGCGTACACGGTCACGGCAAAGGGTAAACAAATTACCTTTATCGATACGCCCGGCCACGCGGCGTTCACGGCAATGCGTGCGCGCGGTGCGCAGGTGACGGACATCGTTATTCTCGTAGTTGCGGCGGACGACGGTATCATGCCCCAAACGGTGGAAGCAATCAATCACGCGAAATCGGCGAACGTGCCTATTATCGTCGCGATGAATAAGATGGATAAATACGAAGTTAACCCCGATCGCGTAAAGCAAGAGCTTATGCAATACGAGCTTGTACCCGAAGAATGGGGTGGGGATACGATGGTTGTTCCCATTTCCGCAAAGACGGGTATGGGTATTGACGACCTTTTGGATTCGGTCAACCTCGTAGCGGAAATGCAAGAATTGAAGGCGAACCCCGATCGTCAAGCAAAAGGTACGATTATCGAAGCGAAGCTTGACAAGGGCAAAGGTCCTGTTGCAAGCATTATCGTGCAAACGGGTACGCTCAAAACGGGCGACAATATCCTTTCGGGTACGACGATGGGTCGTGTTCGTGCGATGTTCGACGACAAGGGCAGAACGATTAAGAGTGCAGGTCCTTCGATGGCAGTTTCCATTCTCGGTTTTGAAGAAGTACCCAACGCAGGCGATAGCATTATGGCAGTCGACCAAGCGCTTATGAAGCAGGTACAAGAAGAAAGAAAGAACCGTCAACGCGAAAGCATGATCAAAGAACAAAGCCGTGTTTCCCTCGACGATATCTTCGCACAAGTAGAAGAAGGCAAGCTTAAGAATTTGAACTTGATCGTCAAAGGGGACGTACAGGGTAGCGTTGAAGCGGTGAAGCAGTCGCTTGAAAAGCTTTCCAACGAAGAAGTGCGCGTGAAGGTTATTCACTCGGCGGCAGGTGCAATTAACGAAAGCGACGTTATGCTCGCAGAGAGCGCAAACGCGATTATTATCGGGTTTAACGTGCGTCCTGATACGAAAGCGAAGAAGCTTGCGGAAACGTCCAAGGTCGACGTTAGAAGCTACCGCATTATCTACGAACTTCTCGACGATATGGAAGCGGCGCTGAAAGGTATGCTTGCACCCAAGCTTCGTGAAATTCTTACGGGTAAATGCGAAGTCCGTCAAACGTTCAATATCACGGGCGTTGGCACGATTGCAGGCTGCTACGTTATCGACGGCAAGATCGTTCGTGGCGGTAAGCTGAGAATCTATCGTGAAGATATTATGATTTGCGAAGGCGGCGTGAAGCAGCTTAAGAGATTTAAGGACGACGTGAAGGAAGTCAATTACGGCTACGAATGCGGCTGTGCAATCGATGGCTTTAACGAAATCCGCGTGGGCGATATCATCGAATGCTATATCACCGAGGAGATCAAAGCATAATGAAAGTATCGAGAACGTCAAGACTCAATGGCGAATACCAAAAGGAAATCAGCGAGATTATCCGCTTGCAAAAGGACAAAATGCCCGGTATTAAAGGGCTTGTGTCCGTGACGGAAGTGGACGTCGCGCCCGATTTGAAAACGGCAATCGTCTACGTAAGCATTTACGGTGCGAGCGAGGCGGAAAGCAAGCGCACGTTTGAAGTTTTGCAAGAACGTGCTGGCTTTATCCGCCATGAGCTTTCGCAGGTAATGCGTATGCGTACCGTGCCTGCGCTTACCTTCCGTACGGACGGGAGCATGGTTTACGGCGCAAAAATGGACGAATTGTTCAAAAAAATCACCTATACGATGTCTGCGGACGAAACGGAAGGGGACAACGATTAAACGAAAAAACGCGTAATTATTACGCGTTTTTCCTTATAAGGACAAAATTATGAATGCTACAATGCAACAAATTGCGGAACGAATCAAGCGTGCAAAAAGCGTTTTGATTATGACGCACATGCGCCCCGACGGCGACGCTTTGGGGAGTGCGCTTGCGCTTTTTTCCGCACTCAAAAAATTGAATATACGGGGGCAGGTATGCGTTGAATCGGATATTCCGTCTAATTTGCGCTTTATCCAAGGCGTGGAAATCATCGCAAAAAAACCTACGGAAAGCTACGATTTGCTCGTGACGGTGGATTGCAGCGACGAGCAGCGTTTAGGGGATTTGCTCTCGGAGTTTGGCAAGGCAAAACGGGAAAGAATCGACACGGTGAATATCGATCACCATATTTCCAACACCCGATTTGCGCAATATAATTTCGTGCAAGAATGCGCGGCGAATTGTATGCATATCGCTACGCTCATCGAATACCTGGGTATGCCGTTTGATAAAACGATTGCCGAATATCTCTTGATCGGGCTTTTGACCGATTCGGGGAATTTTTCGCACGACGACGTGACGGAAGAGTGTATGCTCTTGGCAGCAAAGCTTATCAAGGCAGGCGCGGATATGCGCTATTACCATTACGAGCTTTTCAAAAAACAACCGAAAGCGCGCGCCAAGCTGTATGCAAAGACAATGAGCGGCATTCGATATTATCACGAAGATCGGTTTGCGGTGATTACGATTACGCAAAAGTCGATGGAAGAATGCGGGGCAGACCAAGGCATGACGGAAGGTTTTGTCGATTTTCCGCTCAACGTTGAAACGGTGGAAATTGCCGCATCCCTTTTGGAAATTCGGAAAGGGCAATATAAAATTTCCCTGCGCTCCAAGGAATATGCGGACGTGAATAAGCTCGCGGCGACTTTTGGCGGCGGCGGACATATCCGCGCGGCAGGCTGTATGCTTTTCGGCGATATCGAAGAAGTACTCGACAAGCTTTCGTACGTGGCAGGGCAGTATTTGGAGGATTAAAGCAAATGCGGATAAAACGGATAATATATAGCTTATTAGCGGCGTTTGTTGCTTTCTGTTTTTCAAGCTGTTCATTAAAGGACGTTTACGAGGCGTTTACGGACATGTATGAAATTCATACCACGACGGATATTGCGGAATACGGCGATTTTCCTACGACAGAATATGGCTACGAGATAAAGCCGTACACGGATAATATTATGCCCCCTAAAATAGAAGATTTCTTTGCAGACCCCGTTTACTATTTTGGCTATTGCAATGCTCCATATATGCATGAAGTATATTTGGAAGTGACGATAGAAGATGAAGAAACGTATACGGCGTACGTACAAGGACTTTTAGAAGGGAAAGAAACGGAAACGTTTTTTTATAACGACGAATATCAAGAATACGTCTTGACGGATATTTTATATTTAGAGGATAAGGATTCTCTTGCAAAATCAGAAGTGCAAAAAATTCTATTTAGCGATAAACAAAATAAAATTATTTTTATATCTCTACTTATTTTGCATATGGATATGCCTTTGAATTTGGAATATTTTATCTATTTTGAAAAGTTGGGCATAATTGATGTGCCGAATTATTATAATGGTGCGCGTATTTGGGAATATGAAAAGAACGAATTACCGTTCTTATATAGGTAATTGCATTATTGATAAAGCGGTGGACTGATGTCCACCGCTTTAATAATTTGCAAGCAAAATTAAATCATCATGGAAATTTGTAATGCAATATAAGATGGGACGGGCATAGACCTGTCTAAAAAGTATGCATAATTCCTTGATAAAATTTCCGTTTAGGGGTTGCTTTTTGGGGAAGTTGGGTGTATAATAGAAAAAAAGAAAATTTTATTTCCTAAATGGAAATAAAATCAAAATACGCAGAATAAGTTTTGTTTTTTTCGGGGGCATAACTATGGCTCAAAAAGTGAAAAAATTAGAAGAAATACTTTCCTTGAAAGGGGAAGCGGTGAAGGTGGTTTCGTATGCCGATTATTTCGCGCGCAGACCGCTTTTTTCGTCCTTGCAGGTTAAAAATACGGGGGATGAAGGGGTGAGCGGACTTACCCTTTCCGTCAGCGCGACGGGGGATATGCTAATTCCTTGCGAAAAGTCGCTTGAAGAAATCCCTTACGAAAGCGTAGTGGAAATCGAGCTGGACAATCTTCTTTCGCCGCTTTATTTTTCGAGTATAGAAGAAGTACGCGAAGAAAAGATTTGCGTTGCGTTGCAAAAGGATAAAAAACAAATTGCGGCGATGGAGTTTGCTGTCAAGACCGTGCCTTTTGATTTTTGGCAGGGGGTAAACGGGGATTTGGAGTTGCTTGCGTCTTTTGTCCGTCCCAAGCTTGCCGATTGCGCGCGCGTTGCGACGGAAATTTCTACGCAGCTGAAAAAATGGAATCTTTCCACGGAGCTTGGTGGGTACGTGGGCAACGATAAAAACGCCGTCCGCAATATTATTGCGGCGCTTTTTGCCGTCTTGCGCCGTTATTCGATTGCAAGAACGGATTGCGATATTTCCAAGCCCGTCGAGGCAGGCAACGGTACGAAGATTCTGTCTTCGCGGGCGGCGAGTCCCATAGAGCTTGCGCTGTTTGCGAGTGCGTGCTTGGAAAATCTCGGTTTGCATCCCTTGCTCGTGTTCGGGGAAAAAGAAATCACGTGCGGCGTTTGGCTGTACGAGGGTTGTTTTATGGACACGGCGTCCGACGATATGGGTAGATTAGAGGCATACGTTTCGGACGGTATCAATAATATTAGCTGTTTTGACGTGGAGGATTTGTACTCGGATAAGAACGCCGCGTATTCCACGTCTGAAAATCATTTCAAGCAAAAGATTCGAGCTGGGTATTACGAAGATTGCGTGGACGTACGCCGTTGTAGAATTTCGCAAATCCTGCCCTTGCCTTTGCGTGCGCGTGGTGTGAAGGGGTATGAGGTGCTTTCCGAAGAGGACACGGCGTTTGACGCCGCACCCAAGGAACTCCACGCGACGGGGAGTTTTTCCTTGGAAGAGGAACAGACGAAGGAAAAACAATGGGAGCGTAGACTGCTCGATTTGTCGATGAAGAACACCCTTTTGAATTTCCAACCGACCAAGACGGTGCTGCATATTATCGGCTCGTCGGCGGACGGCGTGATGGACGCTTTGACGGAGCAGGGGGAAATGAATCTTGCCCCGATTGTCGATGCGGCAAAATCGGTTGTAAAAAAGAAAGTATATTACGGCTCGGCGGCGGAAATCAAGCGTATGCGTGAGCTAATCGCTATGGAAAACCGTTCGGGAATTTTGCGTACGTATGCCGATGAAACGGCTTTGAGTGAGACGGCGGCACGCTTAATTCGCAAGAACAAGGAAGCGGACGAGGAGTCGGGCACAAAGATTTTGTATCTTGCGCTTGGTTTTTTGAAATGGAACTCCCGTGAGGACGGCGCGGAGCATTTTGCGCCGCTCGTTTTGCAGCCCGTGCAAATCAAAAAGAGTAAGGGCGGCGTGGGGTATGCGCTTGTTTTGAGCGATGACGAACCGTCTATCAATACGACCTTGCTTGAATTTTTGAAGCAGGAATTTAATATCGATATGCGTGGTATAGTGGGCGCAATCCAAGGCTTGAAGCTTTCGGAAATTTTTGCAATGATTCGCCGTGAGACGGTGAATATGCGAGGCTGGGAAATTTACGACGATGCGTATCTTGCCGCATTCTCGTTTGCTCGCTATCAAATGTGGAACGATTTGCGTCAAAATATCAGCGAATTTTCCAAGAACCCGATTATCGATGCGCTTTTGAATAACACGTTGCTAATTAGCGGCGGTGTAGACGTACCCGAAAAAGAGGATAGCGCAAACCCCGAAGCTACGCTCACCCCCTTGATTGCCGATGCGTCGCAATGGGAAGCAATCGCGCTTTCGCAAACGGGCAAGAGCTTTGTTTTACACGGCCCTCCCGGTACGGGGAAATCGCAAACGATTACGAATATGATTGCGAATGCGTTGAACGATGGCAAACGCGTGCTGTTCGTTGCGGAAAAACAAGCGGCGTTGTCGGTTGTAAAGAAGCGTTTAGATGGGCTTGGGCTGGGTGATTTTTGCTTGGAATTGCACTCGAATAAGACGAGTAAGGCGGAAGTCTTACAAAAGCTGACCTCGACACTTGCTTTGCGTGCGGAAACGGAAGGCGTAGCGATTTCCGAAAGGTCGAATGCGATTGTAAAACTGAGAAAGGACTTGGCAGAATGCGGTGTGGCACTCCACAAAAAACGCCGTTTGGGGGTGTCCGTTTACGATGCGCTGTTGACTTGCTTGAAGAACAAGAACGCGCCCGAGATTATGAATATCGAGAGCAGCTTTTACGACGGCTTGACTCGTGAGAAGATCCAAAACTACGAGCAAATGATGTTGCAGGCGGCGGCTGCGGCAAAGGAATGCGGCGGCGTGCATAATTCGCCGTTTGCGAACGTCAATTTGACGGAGTATGATAAACAAACACGCGATTCGCTCTATTGCGCCGCAGAGGTTATGATTGCGGAAATTAAGCATTTGAAGAACTATATCGCACTGTTTTTGGAGCTTTACAAGCAAAACGTTAGCACCCTTACAAGAAGAAAACTCGAAGCAATCGGCGAGATTGCGAAGCTCTTGGAAAGCGGTAGCTTAAACCGTTATTTCAAGAACGATGAAGAGGAGTTTTTTGTGTTCTATAACGCAAATCGTCGCTTGGATTCGTGTATGGAAAAGTACTCGCAAAAGTTCAAAAAGCTCGTGGATATTTCCAAGGAATATATGCAGCTTGGGAAGTGGTTGGAAGCAGGCTACACGCAGTATGCGACGAATAAGGACGTGAATGCGGTCGTGAAGAAATTGAACAAGGTCGCAATCGCGCCCTTGGAACAGGATGAAATTTTGAGCCAGCTCCAAACGGTCTATGAAATCTACGAGGCAAGGGAACGCATTCGCTCGAATACCAACCTTTCCGAGTATTTCACGTTTGCGTTTGGGCGTATCGATTACGGCGAGCCGCGCGCAAACTTTATGCGTGAGCTTTATGCGTTGCACGACGCTTGCGCATCCGTGTTCTTGGATTATAACCCCGACAGCTTTAACAGCACTTGTATCCATGCCTCGAACGGCTTTGCGGCACCCGTTTTGAACGGGCTTGTACGCTCTTTGGAAAGCTATCAGGCGGCGGAGGTGAGCTTTAACGAAATCACGCGCGCAAACAAGAACCGTATGCCCGAAGAAGAGATTTTGGAAGTGTATTCGGCAAGGGCTGGGGCGTTGATTGAAAATATCGATATGCTCGCAAGCTGGTGTATGTATAAAAAGACGGCGCAGGCTTTGGATGAGGCTGGCTTGACCTTTATCACCGACGCACTCGAAAACGGCTCGGTCACGAGCGAAAACATTATCGATAGTTTTGAAAAGAACATTTATAAGAATTTCCTGCAAACGAATATTCCGCTTGATCCCGTGCTTGCACGTTTCTCGGCGGCGGTATTTGAGGAAAAGGCAGAAAGCTTGCGCCTTTTGGGCGAGGAGTTTGCGCAGCTTACGAAAGAAAGTATTAAAAACAAGCTCATTTCTCGTTTACCGACGGAGTTTACCGAAGGGGCGTTGAGCTTGGAAACGGCGCTTTTTGGACGATATGCAAAATCGAATTTGCGTGGTATGGGCTTGCGTAAGCTCTTTGAGGAGTGCCCGTCCTTGATTGGTGTACTCGCGCCTTGTATGCTTATGAGCCCGATCACCGTTTCACAGTATTTGAAAGCGGAAAACGGTTTGTTTGACTTGGTAATCTTCGACGAAGCATCGCAAATCCCGACTGCGGAAGCGATTTGCTCGATTGCGCGCGGTAAGGCGGCGGTGATTGTAGGCGATCCGAAACAGCTCCCGCCTACGTCCTTTTTCAATACCCATTACGTGGACGAAGAGAATTTGGAAAACGAGGATATGGAAAGCGTTTTGGACGACTGTCTTGCCATCAATATGCCGCAAAGACATCTCACGTGGCACTATCGCAGTAAGCACGAAAGTCTTATCGCCTTTTCGAATGCGACCTATTACGACAACCGTCTTTGCACCTTCCCGTCCCCCGATGCGCTGGCGAGCAAGGTCCGCTTGCAGCTTGTGGAAGGCACGTACGATCGAGGTATGACCAAACGCAACAAAGTGGAAGGGGATGCGGTCGTGGAAGAGGTTTTGCGCCGTTTGAACGATCCTACGCTTCGAAAATCAAGCATTGGCGTTGTTACCTTCTCTAACGTGCAAAAGGAATATATCGAGCGTAAGCTCACGGCGGAAATTATTCGACGCAAGCTGGACGAGGTTGCGTATGAGCGTGAAGAACCGCTGTTTGTCAAGAACTTGGAAAACGTACAAGGGGACGAGCGTGACGTGATTTTGTTCTCTGTTTGCTACGGACCTGATTCTACGGGTAGGATTTCCCTTAATTTCGGGCCTTTGAACCAAGTGGGCGGTTGGCGCAGACTCAACGTTGCGGTGTCGAGAGCGAGAGAAGAGATGGTGGTGTTCTCGTCCATGACGGGCGCAATGATCGACCTTTCCAAAACGAAATCGAAAGGGGTTGCCGGCTTGAAAGCCTTCTTGGATTTTGCGGAAAAAGGACGCACGAACTTGGCAATTTCGTCGGGTAGTATCGTCACGAAACGGGCGGGAATTGGCAAGTATATTGCCGAGGAACTTTCCGCTTACGGCTATGAATGCAGGTACGACGTCGGCGTTTCGGGTTTCAAAATCGACGTTGCGGTTGTTGATCCCAAGGATAGAAAACGTTTTATTTTGGCGATTATGTGCGACACGCCTGCGCCCTATTCGGTTAAGGATAGAAACGTTTTGCAAATTCAAACGCTCAAACGGAATAATTGGCACGTTATCCGTGTGTTTGCGGTGAACTATTATCATAATCCCAAGCGTGAGATTAAGCGCATTAAGGATTTGCTCGACAAGCTTACGGGAGCAGACAAGAAAGGGGGGACGGAGTTAAACCGTGCAAAAAAGGCGTATAAAAAAGCCGCTTTGACCAATCTTGTGGAAAATGCAACGTACGTGACTTCGGGCGACAACGATAAGGAATTGATCGCACGCTTGAAGGCGATTGTGGCAGCGGAAGAACCGATTTCCTATTCTTTCTTAATAAAACGTTGTCTTTCGAGTATTGGGATTGTAAAATACGGTGCGAAAGTAGAGGCGCGTATGCAAGCGCTCATTGGTCTTTGTGCGTTTAAGTACGAGCGAATTTTGGGCGTGGAATATTATCGAAAGACGGATAAAAATATTGGCTTTGACAAATACCGTGTGGAAACGAGCGAGCCTACTCGTAAATCGGAAACGGATTTTACTCCGTACGAGGTAATTGCGATTGTCAAAGCGGCGCTTGAAGATAAAGTCGCGTTGTATATGGAAGAGGTGCAAACGCTCGTTGCGGCCCTTTTCAAGATAGCAAAGCCGAGTGATAAATTCTTGGATTTCGTCAATGATTGCGTGGCGTTTGGGGAAGAAAAAGGACTTTTCATTCGTTCGGTATCCGACCGTATTTCTTTGGCATAACAAGCAATTTAAGGCACCCGTGTACGGGTTGAAAAGATATAGGCTATGCAATGCATAGCCTATATTTTTATAAAAAATAGTGCGAATATTGAAGTAATTTCATATTTTGGGGATAGATGTAGGACAATAGTATCAATAGTACACCAAGGAGTGTTGATATGCTGTCGTCTATATTTCCGCAACGCTTAAAAGATTTAATGCAATTTGAAGGAAAAACGGAATATGCGCTTACGAAAGATACGGGGCTTTCTTTTCATTCGGTCAGCGATTGGGTAAAGGGTTTGCACTATCCTGACGCAAAAGCGCTTTTGATTCTTGCGGATTATTTTAGAATCAGCGTGGATTATCTTTTGGGATTGGATAACGTGTTTGTGAGTGTGGAGAAACGTAGTCCGACCGTAGAAAGTGCGCAAAAGTCTTTGATGGAGCATTTGCGTGCATACAAGGAAAGAAAGGGGATTTCTCATTGGCGGTTGGCGAAATATTTGAAGGTGGGACAATCGACGGAAAAAAGATGGTTTGAGCAAGATGCAATGCCTGAAACGGCGATTTTGATTAGGATTTCACAGTTATTGGAAGAATCTTTAGATGATTTGTTAGGAAGAAAGTAGTTTATGAACGAAACGCAAAGGCAGGGTGAAAAAACGGAAGATAAGCTTTTCAATTTTCGCCCTGCGTGCTTTGCTGCGGCGTTCCTTTGCTTGGGGCTTGCCCTTTCTTATCACGTAAAATTAAACGGTGTTTCCGCTTGGTGGTCGCTTTTGCTGCTGCCGATTTTGGGGACGCCGTTTTTCTTTTGTAAGGTTGGGAAATATAAACGGACGATCATTTCCGTCCTAATTTTGGGTTGTTCCTTTTTTATTGGGTATTTCTCTTTTGCAAAAACGCTCGAAAATTTTTCCGATTGCACGCACTATGAGGGGGAGTATATTGTTGTCGGTAAGGTGGTGGATATACGGCGATATGAGAATAACGGGACGATTGTTTTAGAGGAGCTTTATATCGACGGGGAAGAGGAGAATGGAAAGCTCAAAGCGTACCTGCCCCTATCCTTTTGTGAAAATATAGAACTTTCAGACGAGGTTTTGTTGCGAGGTAAGGTGCAAACAAGGGTCGAATATAAAGACGATTATGGTTTTCGTGCGAACGACATAGGGGATAACCTTCGTTTCTATATGTCGAGCGTGGATTATTTTGAAGTGACGGACGAATATAACGATCCGTTCTTAAAAATGCGGCAACGCATTTCGGATAGAATCTATGCCGGTATGGACAACGAGCCTGCCGCCGTGACAATCGCTGTTTTGACGGGGAATACGTCGGGAATGGAGTCGAGTGCATTAAAAAATATGCGTGCTGGCGGTATTGCGCACGTGTTTGCCGTTTCGGGACTGCACGTAGGAGCATTATACGCCTTTTGCTTGTTATTATATAAGAAAACGCCGATGAAGAAGCTGCCGAATCTTGCACGGTTTTTATTGCTTGCGGCGCTGCTGCTTTTATATGGGGGAATATGCGGTTTTTCGCCGTCGATTATTCGTGCAATCGTCTTGTGCTTGGTCGCTTATGCAGCCAAAATAATTGGGATAAAAACGGATTTTTTGGACGTGCTTGGCGTGGGTGCGTTTATTGTGCTTTGTATTACGCCTACCGCACTTTTTGAGGTGGGGTTTCAGCTCTCGTTTGCGGCATGCTTTGGGATAGCAATATTGGCGAAACGAATAGGGCAGGTATTTGATGAAACTTGCAAAGGCGTGGGAAAACTCTTCAAAAAAGAGTGGGCACAACCGCACTATGGCCCAGACGGAGACACTCTTCCGCCGAGCTTATTAGAGCTATTCCGCCGTAAGGTAGGTTCACTGATATCGGTGAGTTTGGCAGCACAAATTGCGACTGCGCCGATTTTACTTACCACGTTTGGTTATTTGTCGGGCTGGTCGCTCCTTTTGAATTTCTTCTTCGTGCCGTTTATTAGCGGCGTGTTTGCCGTATTGTTGGCGCTTGCTTTTCTTTTGAGCTTTTTGCCGAGCTCTCTGGCGGCGGTGTTGTTGTATGCACCAAATGCCGTTTGGTCGCTCGTGCTGCTTTTGTTTGAAGTGGTAGATTTTTCAGCGTTTACGGTGACGGGGATTCGTTTGCTTGCGGCAACAAAGGTGTTGTATTACGTTGCTCTCGTTGTTGGGGCGGATAAATTGAATATTTCAAAAGGCTGGCGAAGGGGCGTTTCGGCGGCGTTTTTCCTTGCATTTGGCATTTGCGCTTGCATATTGAGCTGTTAAATTGGGGCTGAAAGAAGAAACTTCTTTCAACCCCTTGATTTTTTATGGGAAACGTGGTATAATATGGCTACGAAAAAAGAAAAGGAGTGGGCGTTCTATGAAATACGTCGATTTCAAAAAATTTACCGATGAAAACGGCGCGCAGCCTATCTATCTTTTCGAGGGGGAAGAGAGTTATTTCCGCGATAAGGGCGAGGCGCTTTTGAAGGCTCGCTATTTGCAGGAGGCGACGCTCGATTATGCCGCATTTGACGGCGCTGGCTTGAAAGGGGATAAGATCCGCGATTTGATTTCCGCGGCGAATAGTTTTCCCTTTATCAGCGAGAAACGCGTGGTGAAAGTGAGCGAGTTTTATCCGACGGAAAAGGACTACGAAACCTATCTCAAAGAATTTTTCGAAGATCCGTCGACGGATAGCATTTTGATGATTTGCAATTCGCAAAAATCAAAAACGGGGAGCGCAACGCTTGCGAAAAAACCGAACGTGACGCACGTGGATTGTTCCCGTTCGGACGAGGAAACGGTCAAACGGTGGATATATTTAACCTGTAAGAAATCGGGTGTATATGCGGACGGGATTACCTGCGGTAAGATTGCGAATTACTGCTTGCTCGATATGTCGAGAATTGCAACGGAAACGGAAAAATTAATCGGTTATTGCGTGGCGGCAGGGAAGGATCGTATTACGGACGAAACGGTGGAAACGCTTGTTTATGCCGACTCCGAATATAAGATTTACGAGCTTGCAAACGCGCTTTCGAGAAAGAATTATTCCGAATATATGAAGATTGTAAAAGAGCTTTCCGTGCGTGGCTTTAATGAAACGGCGTTCTTGTCGGCACTTGCGGCGTACTTTAAGGGGCTCTACGAGGCTGCGACTTGTAGGGGTAGCGATAAGGAAGTGGCATTGACACTCGGTATAAAAGAATATGCCGTGAAAAAGAACCGCGAGCAAGCCTCGAAATTTACGAAGGAAGACCTGTTTCGTTTCTATGAAACGACGTATGGCGTGATTAGCGGTATCAAATGCGGTGATTTAACCCCGTCGTCTGCGTTAAAAACGGTCACGGCGCGGCTCTTTTTTGAGAAAAAATAAAAAAACGTGTAAAAACACTTTCTTTTTTGAGGTTTATTTTATATAATAAAATAGTACGAAATCTTTTTCGCTAAAAACCGAAGAAGGAACGGAGGATTGTATGGAAAAACTAAAAGCGCTTAAAGAAAACGCGATTAAGTTCTTTGAGAATTTTGAGGGAATCTTCGCGGTGGAGATATTCTTATTATTCATAATGATCTTTTTCGTATCAAAAGTGCTCCGTGATAACGATGCGACGAAGCTTATGCTCGTGTACTGGGTATTCATTTTGGTCGGTGGGGCAATGCACGCCTTCGACGGTTCGCTCATGCGTACGGATGTTTTGCTGATTTACCTCGTTTTGCTTTCGGGGGTTATGCTGATTCTATTCAACGTAGAAGTGAAAAAATATTTTTGGGACGTGCAAACCACGAAAAAGGGTGCGCCTTCCGAAAAGACGTTAGGAGGATTAGAAACCCGTTCGCAAGCGGATACGGAACGTTGTATTGAAAAAATCGTAAAAGCACTGCAAAATATGTCGAAAAACAACGTCGGTGCATTGGTTGTGCTCTCAAAAGGCGGTTTGCCTAAGCAAGTGTTGCAAAGCGGTGTGATGATTGATGCGGAAATTTCCACGGAGATGATCGAAGGGGTTTTCTTCCCGAAAGCGCCTTTGCACGACGGAGCGATGGTTATTCTTGGACATAAAATTCAAGCGGCAGGTTGTTTCTTGCCGTTGACGCAAAAAACGAGTTATCCCAAGGAATATGGCACACGTCACCGCGCGGCTATTGGGATTACGGAGGTTGCGAACGTGATTTCGCTCGTCGTTTCCGAAGAAACGGGGATTATCTCTATTGTGAATAAAGGCAGTGTGACTCGCTATGCCGATTACGATATGTTGGTGATGGCATTGAAGGATTATTATTGGCAGGAAATGCCCCTGACGGATAGAAAACGTAGCGGAGGTGTGAGATGAAATTCGGTCGATTTTTGAAAAACGTATTCATTTCCAAATTTTGGATTAAGGCGATTTCGCTCTTGCTTGCGGTGTTCGCTGTATTGCTTATGCACGTTTGATTTATCGTGAAGAGATAAAGAGAGAATATACGGTAAAGAGAAATTTTTCTTGGGAGTTTTTATGGGATTGAAAGTATGTAAATTCGGCGGTACGTCGATGGCAAGCGCACAGACAATTACGGCTGTGGCAAATATCATTCATGCGGACGAGGAAAGACGTTACGTCGTCGTTTCCGCACCGGGCAAGAGATATAGCGGAGATATTAAAGTCACTGATTTGCTCTATCAATGCGCGGACGAGGTGGAGTCTGGAAACGTTGCGGCGTTTAAGGAAACCTTCCAAAAAATCCGTGCTCGTTTTACGAGCATTGAAACGGAAATCGGTAAGGAGCTGAATATCGAAGCAGGGCTCGATGAAGCGGAAAACGCGATTTTGGGCGGCGCTGGCAGAGATTATTGCGCTTCGCGCGGCGAGTTCTTGGCGGCAAAGATTATGGCGGCGGTTTTAGACGTGCCTTTCGTGGATGCAACGGAGTTCGTGCGTTTTGCGCCCGATGGTTCCTTGGACGAAAAGACGTTTGAGATTGCGGCGGAAGTCTTGAAAGAATATCCTCGAGCAGTGATTCCTGGATTCTATGGATTGGGCGTAGACGGAAAGGTAAAAACCTTCTCGCGTGGCGGCGGTGATATTTCCGGCTCGATCGTGGCGCGCTCGGTGATGGCGTCTTTGTATGAGAATTGGACGGACGTAAGCGGTTTCTATGCTTGCGATCCTCGTATCGTTAATTCGCCGAAATGGATTCCCGAGCTTACTTATCAAGAACTTCGCGAACTTTCGTATATGGGTGCAAACGTTTTACATAGCGAGTCTATTTTCCCCGTTCGTAGCGCAGGGATTCCTATTCGTATTTGTAATACTTTTAGCCCCCAAGATAAAGGGACGTATATTGTGAAAAATTCTACGCGCGATATGCGTGACTACGTCGTTACGGGTGTAGCAGGGAAAAAAGGTTTTACGTCTATTACTTTGGAAAAATCGCTTATGAACTCCGAGGTCGGGTTTGTTGAAAAAGTGCTTTCCGTAATTGGCAGAAGAAAGATTTCTTTTGAGCATTTGCCCTCGGGGATTGATACCATGTCCTTAGTTATCGACAATGAGTACTTGAAAGAAAATGCATTGGCGGACTTGATGGCAGAGATGAGAGCGGTCGCTCAACCCGATAAAATCTATGCGCATGAGAACATTGCGCTTGTTGCGACGGTAGGGCACGGTATGGCGAAAAACGTCGGTACTTCGGCACGACTTTTCAAAGCCCTTTCGCAAGCGGGCATTAACGTGAACATGATTGACCAAGGTTCGAGCGAACTTAATATTATCGTAGGCGTTGAAAATGAAGATTGTGCGGATTGCATTCGTGCGATTTACGAGGAGTTTTTGGGAAGAGACGATAATGAAGTGTTTTAAGGTGGATTTGAAAAGTGAATATCCATTTTTGAAGGGTGGAGAATTGGAATGCCTTTTGATGGAATTTCCTTGGGATGGTGAGAATACGTTTGGTTGGAAAAGACCGGCGTTGATCGTTGTCCCTGGCGGTGCATACGGAATGTGTAGCCGTCGTGAGGGAGCACCAATTGCAAGTGAATTCTTCGCGCGCGGCTTTCAAACCTTTATTTTACGTTATATTACGGACGGCGATGAGGCTCGCTATCCTGAGCAGCTTATAGAGCTTGCTGCGGCAGTTGATTACGTGAAAAAGCACGCGCAGGCATTGGATGTAAATGAAAAGGAAGTGTTTGCTGTCGGTTTCTCGGCAGGCGGGCATTTAACGGCGAATTTGGCAGTCGAATATGGGAACGTGGAAAAGTTATCGGGCGTTGCACTTGATTGCAAGCCGACGGCAGTGGGGCTTTCCTATCCTGTTATTTCCGACAATCATGGGCATCAAGGCTCGTATGATAACCTTTTAAGAGGGTATTCGGAGGAAGAAAAACAAGAGCTTTTGAAGAAGTTGAATCTTGATCAATCGGTGACGGAAGCTACGCCGCCTGCGTTTATTTGGGCGACGGCAACGGATGCGGTTGTTCCTGCGGACAATTCTCTTCGCTTTGCACTTGCGTTGGACCGTTGCGGCGTGCAGTATGAATTGCACGTTTATCCAAAAGGTTTGCATGGGCTTTCCACAACGAGCTTGGAGATTAATCATCCTCAGCCGGAAATGGAAAAAGCAGGGGCTTGGCTGGATGCTTGTGCTAAATTTTTTAGAATGTACACCGAAGAAAAATATTGATTTTGCGAAAGCAAAAAGGACGGAAGAAATTCCGTCCTTTTTATTATTCAACGCGTACACGGTTGGGGGATTTTGGTCGAGCACGGATATATTCGCTCCCATTTTTTAATGGGCATGCGTTGGCTTTTGCCATTGCGGAAACCCCGACGACTTGATAGCCTTCTCTTTTTAGCGCGGGGAGCAAACCTTTTAAGGCGTTGACGGTGTTGCGATATCCATCGTGCATCAATACGATGCATCCGTTGTAGCAGTTTTGCATAATTGTATCGTAGACGTAGCTTTCGCTAACGTTCGTCCAATCGAGGGTGTCAATGGTCCAATTAATGATGGGGGTGTATACGTTGTCTTGAATAAAAGGGTTGGATTTTCCATAGGGCGGCCGCAAAAGATGTAAGGGCTTATGGTCAATCGCTTGCAGTAGTTGATCGGTGCGGTCAATTTCTGAGAAAAGATGCTCTTTGTCGAGTGTTGTGAGATCGTAGTGTGCGTAGGTGTGATTTCCAAGCTCAAAGTTCATTGCGACAGCGGCTTCTAAGGCATGGCGAGAGGACGGAGTGATATATTGCCCGTTGCAAAATACGGTGGCGGTGGCCTTGCAATCGGGGTTTTGTTCGTTATAGTCAGCGAAGACGGCGAGGATATTTTCAAGTGTATTTTTTGGCGCATCGTCGAAGGTAAAAGCAATCAGTTTTCGCATTGGTTGTATATAAGAAATATCTACGTCCGATAAATCCCAAAAATCTTCTTTGTCTGCATCAGGGGGCGCAGCTGGAAGAACGATTTGTGGGGAGTGTAAATCTTCTAATTTAGTGCTTATTTCCGATTTGGAGGGGGCATGTACGCATTGACAGCCAAAAAAAGCGGGGAAAAAGTACAAGAAAGATAGAAAAAAAATAAGACGTTTTTTCATAAAAAAAGTATATTCATATTGAGCGTTTTTATGTGGGGAATTGGTATCTTTTAGGATAAAAGAAGGGAAAATTGTCAAAAGGCTTGACTTCTTTCTTTTTGTATGTTATAATTTTATTGTTGTGCAGAAGAGAAGGTTGTGCGTCTTGCCATAGTGGTGGCAAGAATATCGGGCAAACGCATACAAATAAATAACCGCCAAATTGTAAGATAAGGGGCGGCGCAAAGGTAAGTCATGAAAGAAGAAAATCAGATTAAACAAGTGTGTGAGCGGTTTTGTATAAAGGGAGAGTACCTTTATTACAAGGTCGTAAATAGTGGACATATCAATACGACGTATTGTGTTTACTTTTTCCGAAATGGTGAGATTAAAGATTACATTCTACAAAAGGTGAATACATATGTATTCAAGAATCCCATTGACGTAATGGATAACATTTCTTCGGTTACCGAATTTATTCGTGCGAAGATTAAACAAAAGCAAGCAACGGCAAAAAGAAACGTTTTGCACTATTCCAAAACGGAGGATGGGAAATATTACGTTCTTACGGAAGACGATGCTTTTTGGAGATGCTGTCGATATATCGACGATTCCGTTTGCTTCGAGCATACGGATAATTTGAGAGTGATTGAGGAATCGGGGATCGCATTTGGAGAATTCCAAGTGTATTTGGCGGACTATCCCGTAGAAAAGCTTGCGATTGCGATTCCGCATTTTCACAATACGGTGATGCGCTATGATACCTTCCGTCAAGCGATTGAAAAGGATGAAAAGGGGCGTAGGGCAAAATCCCAAGCGGTGATTGACGAATATCTTGCGCTTGAAGAAATTGCAACGAAACTTTATAAACTCCAACGCCAAGGGGTGTTGCCTTTACGCGTGACCCACAACGATACCAAGACGAGCAACGTATTATTCGACGCTCGTACGCTGGAACATCTTTCCGTTATCGATTTAGATACGGTAATGCCAGGGCTTGTTGCTTGTGATTTTGGCGATGCGATTCGAGTGGCGGCATCTACCAGTGACGAGGACGAGAATGATCTTGAAAAAGTCGCAATCGATATGGAAAAATACGAGGCGTTCACTCGTGGTTTTGTCAGTCGCGTTGGGGGCTTCTTACAAGAGGATGAAAAGAGAACGTTGGCGCTTGGTGCAGTCGCAATGACAGTCGAATGCGGTATGCGCTTTTTAACCGATTACTTGGATGGAGATAAGTATTTTAGGATTCATTATAGTTATCAGAATTTAGCGAGAGCGAAGTGTCAGCTTACCCTTGCGAAGGATATGATTAAGCGCTTGGATGAAATGCAAGCAATCGTTGATAAATATTGCTAAGCAAAGAAGATAAAAGAAGCTGTGGAACGTGTGCGTTCCACCGCTTTAATTTTTGTTTGATTTGAAGAGAGCCATTAGGATAAGCCCAAAATTTCCTCCAACGACGAAACCGACTCCAAGTCCCAGCCAAAACATTGTAGTTCCTCCTCATTTTTTGAAATTATAGCCCACGTTGTAAGATATTATACGTCTACGCACCTTTTGTTTGTGAAAAGGATATAATAAGATAGAAGGAATTAAAGAGGTTGAATATGCGAATTTGTTTTGTGAGTCGTGGGGATTTGGGGGCATTCAAGTGCAGAGAAGAAAAGACCGATGCGGAGCTTATTCTTTTCGGCTTTAATGGAATGGGAGAGGTTGATTATGAAAAGGAGCTAAGGCGGGAAAGCACTTTTTTCGAGGAAGCAACTTTACTTTCGAAACGCGATAAAAATATCGTGGTGTGTGGTTGTATTACGAATATTTGTGGGCATAAGCGGAAGTCGGCGGTGGTTGCGGAAAATGGAAAACTGCTTGGAGTTTCGGATATGCAATGTGCAATCGATAATGAAGTTTCATGCGGTGGAGGAATGAAGCTTTACGACACAAAACAGGGGAAGATGGGGGTGCTTGTGGCGGATGATTTGAATTTTCCCGAAAAAATCCGCAGTATGGTGGATTGCGGTTGTGAGTTTATCGTATGTCCGTTTGGTAGGATTATCAACGAGCTACAAACACTGCTAATACGCACGTATGCCTACTTATTTGGAATAACCATTTACTTGTGCGGAAGGGGATACTGTGCGATAGCGGATGGGAGGGGTAAAATTTCCTTTTCTTCGCCGTTTTGCCCTGTGGTAGTGAACTTCACGGAAGAAAAAGAATATCATTTGATTGAAAGCCGTAGACGGGGCATTATTCGGCCGTCTATATGAACAAGCCGCGCGTTTCCTAAAAGGAAGCGCGCGGCTTGTATTGTTTGGGGTTAGAACCCTGCATTTTTAATTTCACGATCCACAGAACGTTTTGTGTCGCGATCGGCAATTGTTTGCTTTTTATCGTAGGTGTGTTTACCCTTACAAAGTGCGATTTCAATTTTCACCAAAGAGCCTTTGAAATAGAGCTTTAAGGGGACAAGAGTGTAACCTTGACGATTGATTTTGCCTGCGATTTTAGCAATTTCCTGCTTGTGTAAAAGGATTTTTCGGTCACGTCTGGTGTTTTTCGTGCTGAATGCATCCGACTTATCATAAAGCGCAATATGCATATTTTTTACGTTGATTTCACCATCACGAAGAAAACAAAAGCAATCGTTCATATTCACGTTACCCTCGCGCAAGGATTTGATTTCATTCCCTTCGAGCACGATCCCTGCTTCGTATTTATCTTCGATAAAGTATTCGAAAGAGGCAGATTTATTCGTTGCGATTATTTTCATAATTCACTCTCCTTTTTGCTCGTCAATTCGTACACGGTAGCTCCATTTTTCTTATTTAATAGTCTAAATTCCGTTCTACGGCGGTAGAAATCTACGTCAATTACCTTGATTTTGACTACCTCGCCAATGGTATAGCTTTGCTTTGCGCCGACAAGGCGGAAACGCTCCGCATCGTATTTATACTCCCCGCAGAGGCTTTCGATGGGGATAAAACCTTCGACGGTGTTTGGAAGCTCGGCAAACATACCGAAAGAGGTCACGCCTGAAATAACGGCGTCGTATTCTTTGCCAATGCGCTCACTCATATACATCGTCATATACAAATCGTCTACGTCTCGTTCCGCGTCCGTCGCTCTACGCTCGCGCGCGGAGGATTGATCGGCTGCTCGGGCAACAAAGCTCGCATACGTATCGCAGGCTTCTTCATAGCCGCCGTTGATCACCTGCTTGATAATGCGGTGGATGCAAAGGTCGGGATAACGCCGAATGGGGGAAGTAAAATGGCAATAGCAAGTGCTGGCTAACCCGAAATGTCCTACGTTTTCAGGGGAATATTTTGCCTTTTGCATAGAACGCAGCATCACTCGATTCAAAACGGAAAAGCTTGGTAATTCTTCCGCCGTTTTGAGTACGTTTTGATAATCGTACGGCTTGACGTCGTCCACGCGGAATCTTGCGTTTAGACCAAGCATTTTTGCAAAGTTTTGGAAAGCAGTCGCTTTTTCTTCGGTCGGCTTTTCGTGAATACGATAAATGAAAGGTGCTTCAATGGATTGCATATATTCTGCGACCGTTTCATTCGCAAGTACCATAAAAGCTTCGATAATTTGATAGGAAAAGGCTCGCTCGTAGTCGGGGATATGAATCTCGTTGTGCTCATCTAATATGATTTTTGCTTCCTTAACGTCCAAAGAAACGCTGCCTTTTTTCTTTCGTGTTTCTTGTAAAATATGGGTCAATTCAGCGGAGAGGCGTACCATGTCCGTGATGAATGCATATTTTTTGCAGGTTTCCTCGTCACCGTCAAGGATTTTCCCAACTTCCGTATAGGTCATACGGCGCTTGGATTGTATGATACTTTCCACGATTTCGCTGGCAATAACAACACCTTTGGGGTTAATCGTCATAAGGCAGGAAAGCGTGAGCCTATCTTCGCCCTCGTTCAAAGAGCAAATACCATTGGAAAGTTCACGAGGGAGCATGGGCAAAACACGGTCCGGGAAATAGACGCTGGTGCCACGCTCGAAGGCTTCTTCGTCTAAAACAGAGCGATAACCTACGTAATGGCTCACGTCTGCAATATGCACGCCTAAAAGGTAGTTTTCGCCGATCTTTTCCACGGAAATGGCATCGTCAATGTCGCGCGTATCTTCCCCGTCGATGGTGACGATGAGTTTATCACGAAAATCGCGGCGATGGGCTACGTCTTGCTCGGTGATAGGGAGAGCGGCTTGACGCTTAGCCTCTTTTTCAACCCTCGCGGGGAATTCTTCGCTTAAATCGTAAGAGCGGATTATGGACAGTTCCTCGGCAAAAAAGTCGTCTTCTTCCCCTAAAACTTCTACGATTTCACCCCCTGGGGATTTTCCGCTTGGATAAGACGTGATTTTTGCGACAGCCTTTACGCCGTTTGGAATGTTGGAGCAAAGGGGAAGGGGGATGTAAATCTCGCTGGAAAATTTCTTTTCATCGGGATATAAATAGCCTGCTCGTCTATCGCGACGGAAGGTGCCGACAATTTTTTCGTAGCCACGAGAGAGAATTTTTACAACCTTCACTTCATCATCGGAATCGCTGTATTCATAAGCGCGTTCACCTAAAACAACGTCGCCGTGTAAAGCGCCGTGCAGGAATTTGCGAGGGATAAAGAAGTCTTTTTCAAATTGTTCCTTGTCGTTGGGAATAAGAAAGGCAAAACCTCTTTCGTTTCCAGAAATCGTGCCTTTAATTAGCCCGAGCTGTTCGATTGTTCCGTACCTGCCCCCATTGTTTTGATACAGTTTTCCTGCGTCGCAAAGCTCGTCAAGCAAAGAACTTACCCGACCTTTTTCTCGGTAGGGAATCCCTAAAATCTTGCAAATTTCACTCACGGTCACGTTTGCAAGCTCGCCGCTTTTAAATAATGCGAAAAGTTTTTCTGAAGAACTCATATACTCACCCCCCTTATGTAAAAAGTAATAAAAAAGACGGCTTATGAGTAAGCCGTCGTGAAAATTCTATGTGGATTAAGCCATAATAACGTTGGGAATCACGTAGAAGGTAATAGCGAGAACGACGAGAACTGCAAGGCAGATCCAAGTCCATCTTCTCATTTTTGCTTCCGTGGATTTACCCTTGTTCTTGCCATAGAAAGTTTCGCTCGAGCCGCCAAGCGCATCAATACCCGAAGAGTTTGCAGGTTGCATCAAAACGAGAATGATTGCAGCGATTGCAGCGAGTGCCATAAGAATAATCAAAACGATGCTAATAATCTTATAGTTTTTATAGAAAGATACGGGATCTAACAAATTAACCAAATTAAACATATCGTACGTCCTTTTTTTGTTTTGGGAACTTTTTCCCTAAAATACTAATTGATTATACCACACTTAAAAGAATATCGCAACTATTTTTTGCTTAGTTTTTTGAAAAAATTTTGCAATTACGCTCGATATTGTTATAAAAAAATCCTTTTTACTTTTTTTACGCGAAAATTTTCGAAAAATTCTTCCATAATTCTTGACTTTCTTTTTAATTCTTATTATAATAAGGATATGAAGATATGAATAAGTGTTCATATCTATAAAAATAAAGCGGAGTTTAGGGACGATGAAAAGGACTTCGGTGTGTGGAAAAGAAAAAGAACATAGCGTGACGGCGACGAGGGCGAAAGAACAAATGCTTGGCGAAGCGGAAATAGAAAGTATGAGTGCGGTTTACCGTATGCTTTCCGATCCAACGCGCTTGAAGCTTTTGCTGGGACTTATGCAAGGGGAAATGTGCGTATATCATCTCATCGACGTATGCGGCGGCACGCAAAGTGGGGTTAGTCATCAACTTCGCGTGTTGCGCGATAATAAAATCGTAAAGGCAAAGAGACTCGGGCAAACGGTGGAATATTCGATTGTTGACGAGCATATTCGTGAAATGATTGCGCTTGGAATGAAGCATCTTTCTTGCGAAGAGGTGTGATAATGGAAAAGGTAGAAGGACTGGAAAAAATCGTATTGCATATTGAGAATTTGGATTGTCCCGTGTGCGCGGAAGCACTGCAATCGGACATTCAAAAAATCAAGGGAGTACACTTCGTTTTAGTGGACTTTGTTTCGCAAACCATTACGTTGAAAGTGGACTCGGAAACTGCCTTAAAAAAGGTTGTCAAAACGGCGAACAATTTCGAGGAAGTACGTGTATTGGATGGGGACAGGTACGCAACGAAGCGGAAATCGCGCTTAAAAGAATGGTTGCAAATTTTTCTTTCTGCGTCGCTTTTAATCACGGGCGTGTTGCTTGTATATTTTATGGACGGGAAGGGGGTGCGTATTGCGGCTTATTCGGCATTTTTCCTTGCGTATTTATGCGTGGGATATCCCATACTCATCTCGACGGCAAAGAACGTTTGCAAAGGTAGAATTTTTGACGAAAACTTCCTAATGACGATTGCGTCGATTGGTGCGTTTGTACTCGGCGAATATTGGGAAGGGGTGCTTGTAATGCTCCTGTATCAGCTTGGCGAGCTTTTGCAAGCAATTGCCGTAGAATCCTCGCGAAACTCGGTGGCGAAATTGATGGAATTAAAGAGCGAAAGCGCAACAATCATCGTCGGCGAAGATTATAGACAAGTAAAGCCCGAAGAAATTCAAATCGGGGATATACTGCTTGTCAAAGTAGGGGAAAAAGCACCCGTAGACGGCACGCTGCTTACAAAAAAGGCGGTGTTGGATACAAAATCTATGACGGGCGAAGGGGAACTAAAAGAAGTCCTTGAAGGGGAAGAAATTTTATCTGGAACGATAAATGCAGGGGGCGTGTACGAGATGAAGGCTACGCGCTTGTATGCAGATAGTGCGGTTGCACGTGTTTTGGACTTGGTAGAAAACGTGGCGGCGAGCAAGGCAAAGCCTGAAAGGTTTATTGCGAAATTTGCGCGAATTTATACGCCTGTCGTTTGTCTTTTTGCTTTGCTTTTGGGGGTGTTTGCGCCGCTTATGAACGGTTGGATGCGGGGATATGCGTTTGAGTTTGTAAGAGTGGAGCGTTGGGTGCGCTCGGCGCTGACCTTCTTGGTTGTTTCGTGTCCTTGTGCCTTGGTAATTTCCGTGCCGCTCACTTATTTTTCCGGGATTGGCGCGTGTGCAAAAACGGGCGTTTTGGTGAAGGGGGCGACTTATCTTGACGTGCTTGCGCACGTAAAAAATATTGCTTTTGATAAGACGGGTACACTCACGGAAGGGGATTTTACCGTTTGCGGCGTGGAGAGTATCGGGCGTGAGACGGAATTGCTTGCGATTGCTACGGCGGTGGAGCGTGAGTCCGCACATCCGATAGCAAAAGCTTTTGAAAAGTGCAACACTTCTTATAAAGCAACGGACGTAATAGAATGCGCGGGGAAAGGATTGCTTGCTAAAATCGATGGGAAAGAAGTGGTGATTGGTAGGGAAGACTTGCTTGCCGAGCGTGGGATTGTTGTGGAGAAAAAGGAAACGATCTATACGCCGATTTTCGTTGCTTATGATAAGAAATATTTGGGCGTGATTTACGTTGGGGATAAAATTAAAACGGAAGCAAAAGCGGTGCTTGAAGAGCTGGAAAGAATGGGCTTTGCGCGTAGAGCAATGCTGACTGGGGATAAGAAAGAACGTGCGGAAAAAATTGCAAACGAGATAGGCATGTCCGAGGTGAATGCGGAATTATTGCCCGATGAAAAGCTGAAAAAAGCGGAAGAATTGAAGAATAACGGCGGTTTTGTCTACGTGGGCGACGGAATAAACGATGCTCCCGTTATGATGGCTGCGGATTGCGCTGTTTCCATGGGTAAACTGGGTAGTGCGGCGGCGATTGAGGCATCCGATTTGGTGCTAATTTCCGATCGGTTGAGTGTTTTGCCAAAGGCAGTAAAAATCGCGCGCAAGACAAGAAAAATCGTTATGCAAAACGTCGTGTTTTCCATTATCATGAAGGGAGCCTTTATGGCGCTTGGCGCGCTTGGCGTTTTGCCCTTATGGCTTGCAGTTTTTGCGGACGTGGGCGTGATGCTGTTGGCGGTTTTGAATAGTTTTCGTGTGCGGAATTAATTGTAAAACGATTGAATTTTTGAGAAAAAAGTGTTATACTATAATAGAAAAAATAAGGAAAGGTAAACGAAATGAAAAAAATGCGATTGGTGGTTGCATCTGGGAATGCGCATAAGCTCCGTGAAATTGCGGAAATTTTCACCGATTTCGAGGTCGTATCGCAAAAGGAAATGGGCTTTGACGGCGACGTGGAAGAAACGGGCGAAACGTTTGTGGAAAATGCGCTGATTAAGGCGCGTGCAGCGTGTCAGGCGCTTGGTTGCATGGCGCTTGCCGACGATAGCGGACTTTGTGTGGACGCACTTGGCGGCGCGCCTGGGGTGTATAGCGCAAGATATTGCGGATATCACGGTTCGGATGCGGAAAACCGTGCGGTACTTTTGAAAAATTTACAGGGCGTAAAGGATCGTAGCGCACATTTCACAAGTGCGATTGCGCTTGTTTATCCCGACGGCAGGGAATTGACGGCGGAAGGCTACACCTACGGCAGAATTTTGGAAGAGGAAAACGGCGACGGAGGCTTTGGCTACGATTGTTTATTTTTTAGCGATGATTTAGAGAAGACCTTCGGTGTGGCGAGTTCGGAAGAAAAAAACGGCGTTTCCCACCGTTTTAGAGCGTTGCAGGCTATGCTGAAAAAGTGGAAGGGAGAGCAGTGAAAAGGTTGATTGTTATTTCCGATACGCACGGAAATCGTAAGGGTGTGGAAAAATTATTGCCCTTGATTGCGGAAAATGATTATTTGATTTACCTTGGTGACGGTGTGGGGGATTTGAACCCCGTTTGGAATGAATATCCCGACAAAGTGTACGAATGTGCGGGGAATTGTGATTTTTTTTCTTCTTTACCGCAAGATGGGGAGATGGAAATCGAGGGTTGCAAAATTTACTATTGTCACGGACACAAATACGGTGTAAAATCGGGCTTGGGCGCATTGGCGCAGGAAGCGAAACGCCGTGGCTGCGACGTGGCGTTGTACGGACATACCCACCTTGCGAAAATTACCGAAATCGAAGGTGTGACGCTCATTAACCCTGGTACGTTGAAAAGAAACGTGGGCGAGGGCGGTAGCTATTGCTATCTTGTGATTAACAAGGACAAAATTACTCCTGTTCTCGTAGGGGAAATTTATCAATAACAAGACACCGTGTACGAGGTGAAAAAGAAAAACGCTCGCTAACAAGCGAGCGTTTTATGCTTATTTTAGTCGTAGTTCAATACCGACTACACCGTATTTTTCTATGTTCTCTTGCGAATAATACGCCAACATATCTTTTGGATTGGCTGTTTCGTTTTCCATATAGCCGAGCGTAGTTTTTTCAAACCGCTCATAAAGCTCGTCGAAGGTGGGGTGAACGTGTAAAGCGATAATTTCTGCTAAAAGGGTTTCTCCTGTATCGGCGTTGGTAAAGCGGAGTAAATCGCCTATTTGCAAGGCTTGCCGTTTTTCATCGTAAAGCCGCATTTCCACCGTCTTTGTTTTTGCGCGAATGGTCGCAAAAGGGGCGGCGTGTAATTTCATATCATGCGTTTGCATATTATTCGTGAATGATAACGTCAAAGCTCATAATGCTTTCTGCGTTCGGCTGTACGTGCGTCATGTACGGTTTCGTTTCAAGCTCCACGATTTTTCCGTCGATAGCAGGGAGTGCGCTCCAAGGCTCAACGCAAAGGTATTGCGGACGAATGTTCGCCATTTGCCAAAAACCGACGAAGGGGTAATCGCGATAGGTGACGGAAACGTAGCGGCTGCTGTTAGGCGTTTTGATTGCCACTTCCCCCGATGTATTTTTCAAAATGATTGCGTCGTGTGCGAAAAGCTCGTGCTTTAAGGGGAGCTTTACCCCGTCTTCAAGGGGATAGGGAACGGATTTATCCGCCATAAAACGGTCGGTCTTGTCGAGTAGTTCACGCTCCATAGGGGTGGCTTTGGAAAACTCCAAATAGTAATCTTCAAAATTGCCGCCGTCGAAGGGTACGTTGATACCAGGGTGGCCGCCAAATGCGCAAATCAACTCACGTGTGTCTGTATTTTTAACGGTATAACGGGTGGTGAGCGCATTGTCTTTTAATAGAAAGGTCACACGGAACTCAAACGAGAAGGGGTATTCCTTTTTCGTTTCCTCGCTGTCGGTGAAAAGGAAGGTCAGGCTGTTTTCCGTTTGCGATTCCAGTGCGAACTCATAGTAGCGTGCCAAACCGTGCGAGCGGGACGGGTACTCCTTGCCGTCGTAGCGGAAAATTCCTTCGTAAGAACGCCCGATAAAGGGAAAAAGGTTGTACGCTCTGCCCGACCAAACGGCGGGGTCGCCCTGCCAAAGATATTCCACACCCGTTTTTTTGGAATATACCGACCAAAGCTGTGCGCCTTGGGAGTTTACTTGAATTTTTAAGCTTTCGTTTTCAATCGAATAAATCATAGCGTTGCTCCTTATTTTCTTTGTTTATTGTAGCACACTTTTTATGGATTGTAAAGGGTTGATAGAAAGAAAAAATATTGAAAAATGATAAAAATAAATTAAAAATGCGAAAAAGATGATATTTTTTGAGGCTTGGGGCGACTTTTCTTCTTCAAACGCGTGACATTTTGGGAAAAAGTTGCTATAATGAAAATGCGCGGACGTTTGGTGACCGCGATATGCAAAGGAGAAAAAGTAATGAACGAACACGTAGTCAACGTTATTATGATGCTGGCGGCTTGCGGCGCATTCCTTGTCGGGTTTAAGTTTTTGAGCGACAATATGGAAAAGCTGTTCGGAAGCGGTTTGAAAAAGCTTTTCAACAAAACGTCCGATAAAAAGTGGGTGGGCGTCGGTATGGGCGCAGTATCTACGGCGGTTGTGCAAAGCTCGGGCGTCACGACGGTCATGGTCGTCGGTTTCGTAAACGCAGGGATTATGTCCTTGTACCAAGCGGCGACGGTTATTATGGGTGCGAATATCGGTACGACGATCACGGCACAGCTTGCGGCGTTCAGCTCGTTTGACATTGCTCCCATCTTCATTTCCTTGCTCTTTATCGGCGTTATGATGGAAATGCTCTCCAAGAGCGATAAAATCAAATCTATCGGTCTTCCACTTGCAGGGCTTGGGCTTGTCTTCTTCGGCTTGGAATGTATGTCCGCATCGATGAGCAGTTATAAAGAATCGAAAGCGGTGCTCGATATGCTCAGCTCAATGAGTAATCCGTTCGTGCTTTTGCTTTTTGGTATTGTATTTACGGCAATTTTGCAATCCTCGTCTGCGGTGACGACGATTATCATCGCAATGGCGGCGAATGGGCTTATGATTGGCGGCGGCGGGAATGCCGTGCTCTTTATCATTCTCGGCTCGAATATCGGTTCGTGTGTGACGGCGCTCATTTCCTCGATCGGTACGTCCGTCAATGCAAGACGTGCGAGTATCATTCACCTGCTTTTCAATATCACGGGTGCGGTGCTGTTCACCGTAATGCTCCTTATTTGGTCGGATTCGGTGGTGAAATCGAATTTCTATGAAGTCACCTTCATGAAATGGTTTAGCGAACCTACGACGCAAATCGCTATGTTCCACACCTTCTTTAACGTGCTTTGTACGTTGCTGTTCTTGCCGTTTACGAAGTTGCTTGTGAAGGCGTCTACGATTATCGTTAAGGACAAGAAGCAAACGGAGAAAGAGGCTTGGGAGCTTGTGTATATGGATAAGCGTTTCTTGACGACGCCGACCGTTGCGCTCGAACAGCTGAAAAAGGAAACTTTCCGTATGGCGGATATGGCAATGGAAAGTGTAGGCGTTGCGTTTAACGGCTTTATCGATAGAAATATGGACGTGATTGACACGATTAACACGCACAGCGAAAACGTTGCGAAAATCAGCGAACAAATTTCCGATTATTTGGTGCGCGCGTCGGCGAGCGGTATTTCCCTTGCGGACGAAAAATTGGTGAGTGCAATCCACAGCGACGTAGGCGATATCGCCCGTATTGCGGAGCTTGCGGACAACTTCACAAAATACATAAAACGCGAAGTAAAAGAGAATTTGGTCTTCTCGGAAGGTATCAATGAAAAGCTTGCCGTAATGCACGGGCTTTTGCACGAGCAGTATGATATGGTCAAGAGAATTATTCTTGACAACGATACGAGCTTACTTGTACCGTCGGATGCAAAGGAGGACGAAATCGACACGATGCGCAGAGAGCTTGTGGCGGAGCATATCGCCCGTCTTGGCGCAGGGAAGTGCAGACCGGAAAACAATACGATTTTCATCAACCTTGTTTGCAATTTGGAACGTATTGGCGACCACTTGAATTTCATTGCACATAGCATGGATAATTAAGGATTGATAATTACGCCCTGCTCGGCAAAATTGCCGAGCAGGGCGTATATTTTACGTCAAGTGACAAATATACCGTTTTTTGATAAAATTATTTTGTTTTTTGATATTGCTTTTTGAAGAAAAATGTTTTATAATATTGACAACCAATGAATAGGAGAAAAAACGATGATTGTAAAACAGTATATAAAAGATTTTGAAAAATTGGGTTTTGGTATGTTCGTCCACTTTGGGCTCTACAGCGAGCTTGGCAAGGGAGAATGGTCGCAAAGCACCTTGCAAATTCCACAAGCGGAATACGAAACGCTGTGCGATCGTTTTAACCCTGATAAGGATTGGGCGAAAAAACTCGTTGCTCTTGCTAAGGAAGTCGGTTGTAAATATATCAATCTTACGACTCGCCATCACGATGGTTTCTCGTTGTACGATACGTGCGGCTTGAACGAGTACGACGCTCCCCACGTATGCGGCCGTGATTTGGTTAAGGAATTTGTAGACGCTTGCAATAAAGAGGGGATTATTCCGTTCTTTTATCACACCCTTTTCGATTGGAAGGACGATTTGTTTGACACGGATTTCAAGGGCTATTTGAAATATTTGCGCCAAAGCGTAGAAATTATTTGTAAAAACTACGGTAAAATTGGCGGTATTTGGTTTGACGGCTATTGGAGACGTAAGGACTGTGATTGGGAAGAGGACGCCCTTTATGGCTTGATTCGTAAGTATCAGCCCGAGGCGATGATTATCAATAACACGGGTCTTTCCGAACGTGGCGCGTTGGGGCATATCGAGCTTGACAGCGTGACGTTTGAGCGTGGTAAACCGCTCCCCATCAATCAGCCTGGTGCGCCGAAGTATATTGCAGGGGAAATGTGCCAAGTTATGAACGACCATTGGGGGTATGCGGAAGAGGACGTCAACTATAAATCGGTCGGTTCGCTCATCAACGATTTGGTGCAGTGCCGTAGATACCATTGCAACCTGCTTTTGAACGTTGGGCCTATGGGGAACGGATTGGTGCGTCCCATCGATGCGGAAATTTTGCGCTTGATTGGGAAGTTTGTGGCAAAAAATAGCGAAGCTCTTTACGACGTAGAGCCGAGTGGTATCGAGGTAAATAACCCCGACGATTTCATCTTGAAAAATGGGAATACTTACTACGTATTCCGCGTGAATATTCCGATGAGTGCGAGCCTTGACGTTGCCTTGTTGGGCGATTATAATGTAGATATCTCGTTTGACTTGGATAAGAAAATCCAATCGGCGGTTTGGCTCGATAACGGCGAGAATGCCTGCGTGACGGCGGAAAACGGACACGTGACTGTAAAGACGACACCGTATCTCTATGGCAGAAGTTATTACGTACGTGTGTGCAAACTCGTTTGCGAAGAATAAGAAAATGATAAAAAAACGGCGGTTTTTCCGCCGTTTTTTTGTATACTCTCCCGTGCAAAGGGTCACAATAATAGCGTAGGGGGGAGAGAATGAAAAGGTTTTTCTTATCGGCAATTTTGTGGGCTGGGATGGCGTGCGTGAGCGGCGGCTACGCGTGCACGAACGACGTTTCCGATATGCGTAGATATTCGGATGGGGATCGGTATTGCGTGGGGAATTTTACGTATGCGGCGAGTGCGATAACGAGCGTGGATATCGCTTGGGAAGGGGGTAGCATTGAAATCGAACAATGCGATACGCCCGAGCTTTCCGTTTCGGAAGAAACACCCGACGAAAAAGCGCAAAACCGCTTGCATTATTTCATGGACGGTAAAGAACTGAAAATTCGATACTGCGCATCGGGCTTAAAAGGGAAAATCGATGCCTTTAATAAGACCCTGCACGTAGAAATTCCTATGGGCGTGGACTTGGAAATCGAGAACCTAAATGCGGACGTTTCGCTTGGTGTATTGAGTCTTTCGGAATTTTCCTTGTCCACGAAATCGGGGAACGTTTCCGCAGAAAAAATCACGTGTAAAAAAGGGGAAATTGAAACGAAAACGGGGTCAATCACAATTGGGGATTTTGTAGCGGACGAATTTGACGTGGAGAGCCAAAAGGGGGATTTTCGGTTGGGCTTTTCCAAACCGACGCGCGGCGAGATAGAAAACGCAATGGGGAATACGACATTATTTCTTTACTCGGGGTTGGGCGCGAAATTGGATTTCCGCACTCGAAACGGGGAATTTATTTGCCAAAAGGATTATGAAAAAGCGGGGAAAAAGTATGTGATTGCAGGGCAAGAGTACTGTTTCTTTGAGGTGGAAACGGGTAATGGAAATTTGGAGATTGAATAAGAAAAACGGACGGTAAAAACCGTCCGTTTTATCATACTTCCCCTTTGGGGAAGGAATATTCAAAAAAATCCGCCTGTGCCGCACCCTGGCAAAAGGTGAACCCGCGTTTAAGCAGGTGGGTGCCGCATCTTGACGCCTCGAACTTCCCGAAAATCAGGCCTTGTCTATCGCCACGAATCACAGCTCCCGTATTGATATTGTGGATTCCGCATAATCGCCAAACTCCGAACACCGCAGATTGTATCTTTATTATACGATATTTACGTGGCGCTTGTCAACGGAATGAACGTGTTTTTTTATGCGTTTAGTTTTTTTAAGAAGGGGAAGATTTCCGCTTCGAAGTTCAAGCCGAAGCGTTTGTCGGGTACTTCCCTTGCCGAGCGGCGAATTGCCGCCGCCGCAAACTCCGATGCGAGCAAAATCGATTTTTCTTCACTCTTGCCTCGTGCCAATGCGCCGACGAAAGCCGAGGCGAAAACGTCGCCTGCACCGCAGAAAAAGCCTTCCACGTTTTCATGTGTGTGCGTGCATATTTGACCCTGTTCGTTTGTATAACAAACGGAAACGCCGTTTTCATCGGTAATTCCCGTAATAATCGGCCGAGCGCAAAGGTTTTGTAATTTTTTAAGAGCCGTTTTTGCGCTGTCCGCATCGAGGGGATAGGGTACGTCCGCTAAATAGCAAGCTTCCGTCACGTTGGGCAGGATATAATTGGCTTCACGGCAAAGCGCACGCATTTTTTCTACGAACTCAGGCGTAAAGCCTGCGTATAAATCGCCGTTGTCACCCATCACGGGGTCAACAACAAAGACGCCGCCGTCTGCCAAAAATTCTTTCTTGATGGCGGAAACGAGATTGATTTGCTCGATGCTGCCTAAATAGCCGCTGTAAATGAAATCAAATTTAAGATGGAGCGTTTTCCAATGTCGCAGGATATCGGGAATGTCTTTCGTTAAATCACGGAAGGTGTAGCCCTCAAAGCCGCCCGTGTGCGTGGAAAGTATCGCCGTGGGCAATACGTTGCACTCCACACCGCAAGCGGAAATAATGGGCAAGGTCGCCCCGATAGAGCATCTTCCTACGCAGGAAATGTCGTTAATTGCAAGTACTCGCATAGTTTTGCGCATCCTTTTACGGAAAATTTTTATAAATCTATTATAAATAGGTTGCTTTTTTTTGTCAAGCGGAGTAAAATAGTGTGGTAATAAAAAAGTAAAAAAATTTACGAAAGGGGTAAATTATGTTTATCACAGGTGAAATGAACACGAACACGGTATCGTACGCTGACTTTGAAAAGTACGAAAACGAAATTGTCACCATTAAAGGTACGATTCATAATATTAGAATGATGTCCGATTTTGCATTCATCATCGTTCGTACGGCGAGAGAGACCGTACAATGCGTTTATGCGGAAAGCTTTTCCGATTACCGCATGAGCGAGGACGTAAAGGAAGAATGCGCGGCAAAGATTACGGGTAAGGTTGTTCCCAGCGAAACGAAGGACGGCAGCAAGCGTTATGAATTGCAAATCCATAACATCGAGCTTTTGTCCCACCCTGCGGAAATTCCCCCCGTTGTTATCACGAAAAAGCAGG
>JAZORL010000122.1:0-13360 GCA_045656625.1 Candidatus Scatosoma sp.
ACCAGCAATACCCGTATACAAGCCAAACGATACTTCGCTGTAAAGGCTGTAATTGATCTTCGTCAAGGTAGCGGTATAATCGCCGTCGCCCAAGTCGAATACCATGCTATAGTAACCGTCGTAGTTCACGCCTTGGTCGTCATCATACCAATCATCGCCTCTTGTACCAATGCTCTTGTTGAGGTTGCCCGTAATAGCCAAGTCAGCCGCAGAAGTATACGTGTAAATCTTTTCGGTGGGCTTCGCGCTTTCAACAAGCATTTGCCACGTTGCTACAAGGGTAATATCTTCCGTAATCGGCGTATTGAAATCGAACGCAACGCCATCCTTCGTCCACGCCTTAAAGATATAAGGATCGTTAGAGGTTGTCACAGATTCTACCGTGCTTCCGCCCAGCACAACCTTCGTTTCAATTATCGTACCGTCATAGTCCACAAACATTACCGTGCAATTTTTTGCAAACTTTGCCGTGTAGGTCACGTCTCTCGTTGCCACGCTGATTGCAGGCGACCAACCTGCAAATTCGTAACCCTCTCTCGTCGGGATTGCTCCCGTATAAACAGGCATTTCGCCGTACGTTACCTTGCTTTCCTGCAATACCGTGCCATCCCAGTTTTTAAACGTTACCGTCGCTTTTACGTCCGCCGATACGATAAACGCACCTTGACCAGGATTTAAGTTAAGCGTATAACCGCTCGTTCCAATCGTCACTTCTTGCGCAACGCCGTCAACGTAAATCGTATAATTTGCATTTACCGCGCCGGTTAAAGTAAGCGACAATGATTTATTATCCTTAATTGCCGAATAGTTTACAACCGTAAACGCTTCGTTGCCGTTCGTGTCTTCCATAACGCCGATAATATAGTTACCGCTGCCCGAAACGGAAGAGAAGGCTTTTGTATTGTTTGCAGAAAGCAAATATTTTGAGAATTCGCTTGCGCTCTTTACCTTGTTATACGCTTTGTATTGAGCGTCCTGTCCGATGCCGAACAAACCACCTTTTGCAGGCGAGCTCATGATAACGCCCTTCCAATCGTACATCTTATACAAAGAGCCAAACGTTGCAAGGTCTGTATTGACCGCTTGCATAGCGTTGTAGACAGATTCGTTCTTGTTGCCTGCAAAATCCACAGGGCTTTGATTGGTAATGTTATCGTTCAACGGCGTATAGCTAAACCAAGAAACGGAATCCATACCGAAGGCAAGCGCTGTATAAAGCTGCAAGCGCATCTGCTCTTCCGTGGGAGCTTTTGCCTGCGTTGTATTTCCTTCATCCCAGCCAGAAGACTGCAAGCATGCGTGTACGAACGCATCATAGTCCATAGCGTACGCTTTCAAAACTGCCAAATCATACAAGAAGTTTTCCTTCAACGTGCCGTCTGCCATAATGGGATAGGTATCCGTAGAAAGATATTTCGTGCCCTCTACCTGCGAAAGAACGATGTCGCAGTATGCTTTGATGTAAGCAGAATACGATTTATAATCGCCTGTAAACGAAGCATACGAAGGGAACAAGTTGACCATAAACGGCATTTCTTCCGTGCTTTCGCCGTAAACGTTATTAAACCATTGCGCATATTCCGCCAATCTTTCCATCGCCGCCGTCGTCGGAAGCGGTTCATCCCAAACAAGTAAACCTGCAAAGCCTGCGCAATCAGAGAAATCGGGAAGAGCTGTATTACCAAACATCTCACTATTGCTAGCGTTTGACGTATAAACCACCGATTTTAATCCGTTGCGGTTAAACATCGCAATGATTTGTTTCATTGCTTCGACATTTGCTTCACTGTTGATATTGATATTATTCTTGCCCGCAAGGTTTACCGTTGTAAAGCCCGCAGCCTTCATCGTTTGTGCAATGGCATTATTATGTTCGTTATCGTAGCCGTTCGAGCTATCCAACGCAGGATAATACCATGCTACGCTGTCATAGCTGGGTTCAGCTTCGCCCTTATAATAGAAATTGAATACGTTAGGTTTATTTGCATAAAGCTTGCTCGTAAGCATTGCCGCAGACGTAAGCGTAAAGCCGTCAAATTTTGCCGCATTCAACGTAATCGTATCGTTAAGCTTTGCATTTACGGTTTCCGTTTCCGTTACCGTTTTACCATTTTCCGTCTTTATGTAATTTACCGTATAGGTAACGTTATAGCTTGCGCCAAGCCCGGCAAGATAGTTGTTGTGCTGATTGATATATCCGCTTTGCAATTCTTCTTTATAATTGTTCGCCTCAATTGCCTTTTGCGCTACGTAATAAATGGAACGCGCATTGTTTTCCATATCATTCCCGTAATAGGACGCTAAAATATACGTGTCGCCTACGTATACGTATGCAACGCCAACGAACTCTCTCGTCAGGTTTTTGGAAAGAATATTTCTAATTGCGCCGCAAAGCTCATATCTATCGTCCTCGTCGATGTTTTGCGCAACAAGGTCGGTGATTTGAATCATACCTTTTTTGCCCGACGAAATGTTGGATAAGTCAGCAGACGAAGTAACCGCTTGCCATTTTGCATTCGCGCCAAACAAATTTTTTGCCGTCAGTTCATACCCTGCCGTGATATAATCTCTCGGCACAATAACCATACCGAAGGTCGCATTTTGCGCTTTCAGGTTTTCATAGGTATCTTTGGAAAGTTCCGCAATGAAACGAAGCCCGTTTACTTCCGTTGTTTCACCATTCTTCAACACGCGAACCGACGCACCGTTTTCCATAACGAAATCTTCAAAGCCAACGCGTACGACCATTTCTTTATTATATACAACGTTGTTCTTGTCCTTAACGCTGAACGTTACCGCATAGGTAGAGGAGCTTTCGCCATCGCGAAGCATGAATTTACCCTCTTTTACCGCGCCGTATTCATATACGGTCGTCACGGTCGTATCGGTAAGCATCGAACCTGTTGCGGTTGCTGTGATTGCATTTGCCGATTCACCAGGCATTACGTAAATTTGCTGTGTTTCCACCGCCGTATTATTCAAGCTTACGGAAATAACAGCATTTTCCTGCGACCACGTCGTACCGTTAAACGTAAAGGTCGTAGGATTGATTTTAATTAGCTTTTGACCACTGCCGTCACCGTTGCAGTAGAACCAACCGAATACCGTGACAACGTCTCCCGCCTTTGCGCTTATGCCTACAGCATCAAGGTTTACGTACCAGTCGCCTACAGACCACTTATGCAAACACGTATTAATCGCCGTACCATTATACAAAATGCCCTTAGCTCCGCCGCATGCTTTCGTTTGATACGCCCAAGGATCCTCACTATTTACAGGGATATCGTTCGGTGCCATAGATGCGTAAATACCCCTTTCATGCCCGCCGTTTACCGTCGTGGAAAGCATAAGGTCGTATTCTTGCGTCACGCCCACTTCACTCCAAGCCTGACCGTCGTATTTGAAGGTGGTTTCTTCAATACAAAACGCCTTATTGGTGTTAGCGTTCATAAACCAACCGTCAACCGTTACCGTATCCCCTGCGTTTGCCACGGCAGGAATAGCCAGATACGCAAGTTCTGTTGCGTGCGTCTTAACAATCGTTGCGTTCGCAGCAACTCCGTTCACGGTTACGGCATTTCCTACCGACGCATATTGAACGTCCCAATTTTCGTTGGAACCGTTACCGCCGTAAGGGATAACCGAACCGCCTTCAATCGCCGTATAGATGGCAGCATTATTGTTCGCACCCAACGCCCAGTCCACCATATTCAGACCAAAGCCAAACGGCGCATCGCTGATGCGCTCGTAGGTCAAAATATCAAAACGGTCCGCCTTATTGTTCCAGCCTGCATTTTTAAGCAAAAGCGTACAATCAGCAGAGGTGTATTCCCCCGATTGATAATACGTACCCTTAGGCATCTTAAAAAGATGCACGTCGTTTACGTCGCTGGGGAAATTTGCATAATCCACGTAAATATTTGTTTCCCCTGCAATCGTATAAGCAGGTACTCTATGCCCGTCGAAATATACGCCGAACTCATAATTTTCACGCACCGTAATACCTTCCTGCAACACAAACGCATATCTCGTCGGCGCATCACCATCATACTGAATCGCCGCCCAAGTGATATTCATATCTTTCGCCGTAGCAGCCTTCGCCGTGACGTTTACGCTTAAGGTAATCCCTAAGCCAAGTGCAATCGTAAAAATAAGGGCACATATTGCTGTCCAAAGTTTTTTCATCGCCTTCATAATGCTACCTCCCTTAGTTACTAAAAATATTCGGATCTTTATAATCATCGTTAAATGGATCGTCTAATGTAGAAGTTCGAACAATCTCCTCTTCCAAAATACAGATGTTTAGTACTATTTCCTCATAATTTTTTTTCATGCGCGCCTCCACATCATAATATTTTATAATACCATCATACAGCACTTCACCGAGTTTTTCTATACAAAAACAAACCATGAAAGTATGGTTTTGATACATTTTTAGTATTTTTTATGCAAGTTCAAAACCATTTTATTCCATATGCTTGACTTTTATTTTTTTTTGGGTATAATAAGAAAAAAAAAGCAATGCGGAGAATTATATGGAAAACCTTATATTTTATTCGTCTGTTCCTTTTCCTGTGGAAGAAAAAAAAGATATAGCCGATAAAATGGATTACACCTATCATATCTTGAATTTTGAATTTCCTAAAGAACATTCTCACGCTGATTATTGGGAATTTACCATTTTGCTCGACGGAGAAATCAATCATTATCTAAACGGGAAGCGCGAAGTTTACAAAAAAGGAACCTTATTTTATTTAACAACAAAGGATTACCACTATTTACGTAGTAAAGACAAGAAAAATCTTCGTTATTTAAATATTATCGCCAAAGAGAAACCCTTATTACATCTGCTTGATGCAATGTCACCTACGTTTACAGAATTCTTATTAAAGGGACAACATGCCTATCCAATACCCGACAGTATTATTTTAGGCGTTGAAGAAATACTGCATAAGGCAAATATGCTTTCTTCGAAACGCTACGAAACGCACAGTAAATTGATTTTATCTGCGCTGATGCTTATACTACAGTTTCTTTATACACAGCATATAGAACCGTTTGAAACGCACGAGGAATGGGAAGAAGCTTTAACTGAACTTATGCAAAGTAAAGACTTCCTTTTCTATAAAGTCCCCGATTTATGCCAAAAATTAGGGTACTCAAAAACGCATTTGAACCGTATATTTCAAAAGCGTTTCGAAATATCCCCGCACGAATATTTGATTAACTACAAATTTCGTTACGCTAAAAACCTTTTAGCGCACACAAAAATGAAAATCATTGATATCGCAACGCAAGTTGGATATAAAAACCTTTCGCAATTTAACGTAATTTTTAAGCAAAAGTTCGGCATGACGCCCAACGAATACCGAAAGACCAGCAACAGCAATGATTGAGCGGAATATTGTGTTTAAGAGCCTGCATCTACCCGATGCAGGCTCTATTTTACGTTTTTGGGGTAACAATAGGCTAAAAAATCGTCAAAAAACTTGTATTGAACGCTTTTTGTGTTATAGCAGACGAATACAATAGGAGTTTTTCCTATAACCCTTCCTCCCCCCCACAAAAAAATATGAAAAGTCAAGTATATGGAATAAAACACATCTTAAGTTTCAAAAAAATACTACAAATGTGTTAAAATCATATTTTTATGGTTTATTTTTGGATAGAAAGAATTGATGGAGAGGTGTATGATTATATTAACAAAAATCACTGTATCCAAACGTGTTTGCACGTTTTCGTTTACATTGAACCATTTGTAAAAATCTATAGAAAGAAGGAGCCTTATGAGAAAGAAGCGTATTTTTTCAGCATTGCTGGCTGCAATCACGTTGGCGTTGGCGGTTTTGCCGATGTCGGCATCCAAAAAGAATTTTGAGGGAAAGGTAGCGTTTTCCCCGACGGTAACGATTGCTCAAGCCGAGGGACCCGTAAAGCATACACAAATTATTGACGGCCAGCCCGGCAATAAAACGGAGATTCCTTTACTTTCAGGGGATATCTATACGGTTTGTAAATATTATCGTAAGATGTACACCGGATCTTTTAATTTCGGCTATGAAGATTGCTTTGCCCCTACACCGTTGACCGTTTCATGGACGAGTAAAGAGGATGCCCCTCTTTATTATACGTTTGATATTTCTACAAACAGTGATATGTCTTCAGCTGAAAGCTACATAACCTTTGACAGCTCGGTGACTCTTAAATATTTGTTTATGGGTTATGATTATTATTATCAAATCAGCGCAAAATACGAAGATAAGCTGATTAAGTCCCGTATCTTTGAGTTTTCAACCGAGTATTTGCCTCGTACGGTATTTGTAGATGAAAACGTATCGAACACCCGTGACTGGGGCGGTTATTACGTTGATAACGGAACGAAGAGAGTAAAGCAAGGAATCGCGTATAGAGGCGGTGCTTTAGAGGACATTTCCGAAGAAGGTAAGCGCAGAATGCTTGTAGATCTTGGAATAAAGACTGATTTGGACCTTCGTAAGGACGGAAGCACCAATTTGGGACATTCGCCCATTTCGCCTGATATTAACTACGTAGAGGTTGGTGGTCCTTGGTACGTGGGCCAATATGGCTCCGGTATTGATTTGCCGTCGTATAGAGAGGCTCTTTTAACCGAAATTCGCGTGTTTGCGAATGCGGATAATTTCCCCGTTTACGTGCATTGTTCGCTTGGCAGAGATAGAACGGGTACGATATGTTTCCTTATCAACGCGCTGTTAGGCGTGGGTGAGCAAGATCTTTTTAGAGACTACGAAATTTCTTCAATGGCAAGAACGGGTAAAAGTAAAGATAGTCCCACTTCTGAACCCTCGTATATGACGGGCGTAGTATTCCAATATTTATACGATTATATCAAGAATTTCCAATCCGGAAAAACGTTGCAGGAAAATGCTGAAGCATTTATGCTTTCTATCGGTATTACCGAAAGCGAAATTTCCGCTATAAGAAAAAATATGCTTGAGGACGTGAAGTAATTATGAAAAAGAGAACGAAAAGTTTATTCATGGCCATTTCGTTAATGTTGGCTCTATCATTTGGTAAAGGATTCGCATTTGCTCGCCCTGAAAACGTAGCCAAGGCACAGGGCTCTGATTCTGAAAACGTAGCCGAGGCGTATGAAACTGATTTTGATTGCGCCTTTATTTGTAGCAATGAGAAAGACGCAGACAATTACGTAAATTATGGCTGTAAGGAGCTTGTCAAATACACAGAAGAGCAAGCCAAGGATGCTGGTATCCCGGAGGGTTTTTCGGGAGAGGTGCTTTCGGTTGTTTCCGACAAAACAAACCGAGGCATAACCTTGGATTTTTCGTCCAAGAAAATACCCACCGTTTTGGTTGACAGTATTACTTTTAGAGTATACGTTGGCGGTGACGGAATCCCGACGGATATATACCCTGAGGTTAGAATTCCAAAACCTAACCAGGACGGTCAATGGACAATGAGATATCCGTTTGCAAATAAGACGGATTCTTGGCAGGAAATCGTATTAAAAAGTGATAACGATTCTTTTTTCACGGACAACGTGGGTACGGAATACTTCAACACCCTTTCAAAGGATGGTTTCCTGAATAAGTTTGAGCTTGCCATTCGTCATAACGGTACAAACGCGACCTTCTATATTGACAGTATACAAGTTGGATTGATTCCAAACGACGGCGTTGCGCCCGTTATTTCGTATAACGGTGCAAATACGATAGAAATTGCCAAGGGGCAAGAGCTCAATATTGAGGCCTCTGCAACCGATGCTCAGGAGGGTGCGGTAGAGATTGAATACGAATGGGAAAGCCAAGAGGCTTTAGACGAAAACGGGAATCCGATTATTGGTACTCACACACTTTTCCTTATTGCAAAAGACTACTTTGGAAATGAGGCGAAACAAGCGATTACCGTCGTCGTTGCAGAGCCTGATACCATTCCCCCTACGCTGAATATGCGCGTTGATACCATTTATGCAAAAATCGGAGCAAGTGTTTTGTTGACGTTTTCCGCCACTGACGACCGAGGCTTCGTAACCGTTACGAAGACCTGGTCAAACGGAGCTTTGGATAGTCGAGAAAAGCTCACCGAGGGAACGCATACTCTCACGGTTACGGCAACCGACGCAAGCGGGAATAAGACCGAAAAGACGGTCACCTTTATCGTGACTGCCGAAGGTGATTCCTCAGACGTAATTATTGACGAACAGGATATTTTCACCAGACCGGAAGTTCCCGAAGAAGATTCGTCAGACAAGAGCGAATCTGATGAAAGCGTTAGCGATTCGGAAAATGATAACGACGAGCAATCGCAAGATCAAGATGCCTCTAAAAAGGGTTGCAAGGGAGAGCTTGGCGGAGTCGGTTTGCTGTCTTTGGTTTTAGCAGCAGGTATGGTTTGAAGCCCATCGAACCAGCGATCCGACACCGCCAAATCACACCATTCGTCCGCATCGAAGAATACGGGGTTAAACGCGTCCATTAGTTTTTCATATTCCTTAATGGGAATTTGAAAGCAGGACTGCGCCCATTCGGCTATCATATCCATGCGCTTGCCCTTCCATTCCCCTGCGAGAAGAGAGTACAAGCCGAAATGTATCATCATGCCGAATTTCGCTTCCTTAAACCATTGTTTATTATCCATTTTCATAGTTCTCCTTTCTATTCATTTCTTTGTCTTAAATATAGACAATGTTCCAATTTCGCTCCTAAAAACCTAATCCTTAATAAGTTTTTTATTTTTTGCCTTCAATATTGACTTATCTCTTGATTTATAGTATAATAAAAGAAAAGCAATTAGGAGTAATTATGTATTCTTACTTTTCAACCTATCCCCCGAACGAAAAATATTCCTATATTTTCTCGAATTATCACTATGGGGATTATAAAGAAGCTCACAATCACGATTTTTGGGAATTTTCCGTCGTTGTTAGAGGTTCCTATACGCATATACTCAACAAAAAAAACGAACCGTTTTATCATCATTCTGCCGTATTATTACGTCCGCGTTTAGACACACATTCCTTGCACAGCGAAACGCCGAACAGCGCCATCTTGAACATTCGTATACATACTCCGTTGGTAAAACAATTTTGCAATAGTATCTCGGAAACTTTTTACGATGATTTGTTGAAAAAAGAAAATATAAAACTTTCTTTAAATGAACGGCAAGTAAAGAAAATCATAGATTACACTTCTCTTATCCGCGTAAATCATAGAGAGGCAAACGACTCTACTATTTATTTCCTTATGGCTTATATCTTCGAAAAAGTTTTTAGCCAAAACAACTTTTTAAATGCCGAAAAGCCGCAATGGCTTACCGATTTGCTATTGAAAATCTTTTCCCCTGAAAATATGCATTGGTCTGTAAAAGATGTTGCCAAGCATGCACCTTTTAGCCATCCCCATCTTATACGCTTATTTAAGCAATATGAAGGATGTACGTTAATCGAGTATCTTACACGAGTCAAAATGCAACACGCTTGCGAGCTTTTGGTGTCTTCGGATATGTCCATTCTATCCATTGCTATGGCCTTGGGATATAGCGATTCTAGCCATCTAAATCGTACGTTTAAGAAAATTTACAATCTAACCCCATCCGAATATAGACAACAACGCAAAAAAATTATATAGTACAATTTTTACATATTACAAAATCTTATAAAAGGCGAACTCTTATTATCCAAGAGTTTGCTTTTTTATTTAGAGAGTAAAATTTCCTTCATGCTCGTAATGTGTTGCGGTTGTACCCCACATTGATTAACAAGATAATTGATAATCGCGGAAGATAGCCTGCCGTCTTCCGTGGCATAGTTCTCCATCGTACGTTGGTACATAAGCCCAAAGGTTACCGTTATATCCCCAAAAACCATGCGACCGCCACCCTCAAACGCATACCCAAAAGGCGTTTCCACAATAGAATCTCTCCAACGGTCACCTTGATTGGAAAAAGAGGTTAACTCAAAATCCTTTGCAAGTTCAAAATACGGTACACCCAAAACCCCGTTAATCAAAAAGGCAAGCGTACCCGTTCTATCCGCGCCTGCGGAACAATGAAAGACTATGGGATAATTCTCTTCCTTGCTCAAAAATGCAAAAATTTGCGAAAACGCTGTTTCCACCCGTTTGTCATACGCACCAGCGGATTGTGGTATAATCGCATGATATGGATTAAAAGTCACGTTTAAGTAATTACCATTGCCGTTAAAGGTAAAACCTTCCGATATTTCTTCAGGTTTACGCAAATCAATCTCACTTTTGATTTGCAAGAGTTGCGTCATAATCCGTTGACCATTATCCGTAGCTTCTTCTAAACGTGCGCTACGATACAATTTTCCATACTCTACTCTTTTGCCGCTTTCCGTTTGGTAGCCGCCGATATCTCTAAAATTATCAACACCAGCCACTTCTAAAAAGGTCGGCTGATCTTTAGTTTGAAAAGTACCTATGGGCGAGCAAATACCATCCTCGCTAGTGACTTTCCAGTAATACGTGCTATCTGGCAACAAACAATCCGCCTCCACACTTTGCGTATAAACCGTCGTTTCTTGCACAACGTTATCAAATTGATCATCCGTCGCAATGGATACGGTATATTTTTTACCAACGGCATATTCCCAACTCAAAAATGCGAATTGCGAATCATACCGCATAATCCCCGAAACGCGATATTTCCAAAGCGCCTTCGCTACGTCCCCGTCCGTTTTTCCTTCTAAAAAATTTTGCACGTCCGGGTGCATAAGCGCCACCATTTCCCCATTAGCCGGGGAAAGAAGCGCAATTTTTTCTTCGTCTTGCGAAGCCCCTAGTTTGCAAGCAGAAAATAACGTCATTTGCATAACGCATAAAAATAACGCTATCACTTTTTTCCACCAAACTCTTCTCATCATGACCTACTATTGCATCCCCCGAAACCGCAAGATTTCGGGGGATTTTTTATGTTAAATTATGCTGTATCAGTTTTCTTTCTTTTTAAGAAGATAAACGCCACCAACAGCTAAAAGACTTGCCATCGCGCCAATAGAACCAGCAATACCGGAACAACCCTTCTTTGCTTTTTTGCTTTCAGAGGTAGAATCCGTTTCTTCACTTACCTGTTTCCATTCAATTGTCAAGTAATACCCCATCGAAATATTCGTCGCTTCAAACGTATAAAGTCCGTCAATACCATATACCCAAGCAACAAATTCATAGCCTTCCTTCACGGGTACGTCGGGAATATCGGTCGCCGCGAGCATTTCCCCATGAGCAACCTTAACCACCTTCACATTTTCGCCGTCGTCAAAAACAACCGACCAGTAAATTTCCTCATCTTGCGCAAAGCCTTGTTCGCCCTTGGTGAAAGATACCGTTTTTGCCACCTCTTTATACATATTCCCATACGCAGCAGCCGCCATATCGCTTATGCCATAAAGAGGAAGTTTCAAATCTTTCTCAACAATAATCTCTGTAATCACCTCATTTTCATTCAACAAGGCTACGCTGATTGCAAAATTGCCATAACCATTATAATTGTAGTAAGAGGTAATACCATTCGCGCCAAAGTTTACTACTCGATCATAAAGGCTGATTCCGTTAACGTAAATCTTAGCAAGCATATTCAACGCCATATGTGCGTTGCCAGCAGAAATATTTTGGTTGAGATTATCACCATCCGCTCCCATCGGATAATCGGAGCCTTCCAATTGAATAATCACGTAGCCGTCAGCATAATCCGCGCCGCTTACGTTGATTTTACCCATGTTGTTATCAATACCCCAGTTCGTGTTAAGGCTTGGACCTTGGAAGTCGTCAGGATTCGTGAAGATCTTGACAGTTTGCGTTTGCCAGAAGGAAACCTTTTCCAAACTTTCATAGTCCTTAGTTTCGCCGTTTTGCACGTAGTCAACTTTGCTCAATTTATTCGTGTAGTAATAATTGGGGAATTCACAGCCTTCTTCGATAATGATATAATCGAAGCTTTCTGCCGTATATGCCGCGCCCATAGAGAACGCAATACAATTTTTCGTTTCCCACATATTTACGACGACAATCTTATCCTCATTACGCGAAAGCTCGGAAGGATACCAACCGCCTGCGTTAAAGACTTGGCCAAGCGTGACAAATCCGTCTTCATCCGCATCAAGGTTCGGCTCGATCATATGAAGCTTAATCTTGTCAAATACGTTATATTCCATCACCTTGTCAAGATTCAAGAAGATATTCTCGCCTTCGGGGAATCCGCCTTCAGGTAAGAAGAACAAAATCATATTGTTCACTGCCGTCGTTTCATCGCCGTCGAGGTTCCAGTCTCTAATATGAATAAGATTCTCACTTTGATAGCCAACCGCCGTTTCTATATCGAAAATCTCAATAATAGAATAAAGCTCCGTAATCCATGCATCATTTCTCAAATATAAAGTGAAGGTAGGAAGCTCTACGCCCAAATAGTCCACGCTTTCGGTAAGTGCAAGGGTATGATATTTTACGCCTTCTTCCTTTTCTCTTTCAAACAAAGAAGTATTGTAAAGTATCGTAATCGTATTTCCACCAATATCTTCCGTGAAAATCGAAACATCCGCATCCGTTAATGCAACCCCGTTAAACGTGAGCTTGGAAAGCATCTTCATGCCGTCCGCATCGTTAATATTATAATTCGTCGTGTTATTAAAATTATAATTAAATTGCAATCTAACCGAGTTTTGCGTATCGTTCCACTTAGCATTGTTTTGTTTTTCTACAATACCAAGAAGATTGGATTCAATGTCGAATGCTTCCGTCTGCCACGTTTCACCGTTATAATACAACGTGACTGCAGGCAAATATTTACCACCAAAAGGTGCGCCCTCTTCAATCGTAAAGATTGTGTGCTTCGTTCCGCTTGCAACCGTCAATAATGATTCATCGTAAAGGAACGTAACGGAGTTTTCATTATCAATTTGAACGAACGTCAAGTCACCCAAAGATTGTCCGTTGATTTTTACAAAGTTTCTGAGTGCTGCAATTATGCTTGCATCATAGCCACCGTCGTTTCCATCATACGCTTTTGCACTAAAGTTTTCGCTGAACGTAAGTCTTACCGCACGCGTCGCACCACCCCAAACGCTGTTGTTGTTATCGTTGTGAATTTCCACAAACTCAACGTCAGGCGTACCAAGCTCAGGAACGCTCGGTTCTACAGGCGGTTCAGGATCTACAGGCGTTTCAGGTTCAACAGGTTTTTCCGTCGTCCAAGACACCGCAAAGCCATTCGCATTCGTATCAGCGGATTGATAGCTATTATTGTAGTAAATAACATCTGCGCTCACTACGTACGTGGTATAGCCGTTCGTTTCTGCAGGGAACTGTGCGCCTGCTTTAATTTCTACCGCATACACCGCCGTACCGTG
>JAZORL010000123.1:0-2540 GCA_045656625.1 Candidatus Scatosoma sp.
GTGGAAAAAGGGCGGTGTAATAACCGCTCTTTTTTATAAAATGAAAGGGGCATGTACGCGTTGAATTTGATTTTACGATATTATTCCAGAAAAACTCCGCTCGGGAAAAATTTAATTTTTTTCAAAAAGTCGATAGAAAACAGTTGCAATTCAACAAAAAATATGTTATACTGCGGAAGTAAAATATGAAAGGCCTTATCGTCTAGCGGTCAGGACGGCGCCCTCTCACGGCGCAAACTCGGGTTCGAGTCCCGATAAGGTCACCAAAAAAGGAACAGGACATCGTTTGGTGTCCTGTTCCTTTTTTGGCTTGACCTTTACGAGAACCCGAAGGGTTCGGAAAAATGCGAGCGTCTATACGCGAGTGTTTTTCTTTGTGCGTAGCGAAAGCCCCCGATAACTTCGCCAATAAATTATAGCTACATTCTTAAAATATAAACGCCGCCCGAATGGGCGCCGTTCTTTTATGCCGTTATTCCGTTTTTAATTAGTTAATATCCGCAGGTTTCTTAACAACCGTCGTGCCGTAATTCGTACACGTCATCGTCGTAACAACGTCCGCAGAAAGCTTCATCGATACGCCTTCTTGCGTCATCTTCGCATCCATCGTCAATTCTTGTCTCATACCCGACAATACACCGTTCGATACGTAATATTTAACAAACATATCCATATCGAAGTTTTCACCGAACATTGCGATAAGATCGCCCATCGATTCGTCTTGTTTCAACGTCAATTCGATGAATTTTTCCGAATTTTCGTCTGCAAGTTGGAAACCATTTTCCGTCTTCGTGAAATAGGTGAAGTCCAAATATTGATCGTAGAAAGGCGTCAATTCCGTCAAGCTGGAGAATCCAACCGTCGTAAGGTCACCTTCGCTCCAACCCGAACCGAGGTCACTGGATTTTACATAGCAAATGATATTCCCTTCCGCCGTCTTTTCCAAATACGCAGCAATTGTCATGGATTCGTCTTTAATTTCCCCACCGGTAATGTCTTCCATACCGCCAAAGCTTGCCGTTTGCTCAATGTAAATCGCATTTTCGGAATATTGCACGAATTGGCTCATCGAAACTTCAATCGTTGCCTTTTGCGTATATCCGTTAGCCGAAGCTTTAACGCTCATATCCATGTCCATATTCATAGCAAACGTGCAATTCTCATACTTTTCGTAATTAAATACGGAATCATAATAGGATTTGGAAATCGTTGCGCCCGTTTCGGGAAGCGGCGTATAATATTTCCAATTCGTTTCGTATTTGATTACGTATACTTTTACCTTTTTCGTCGAGTTCGACGCGGCCATATAACCATCCGATACCGAATATTCTACCTCGATTTCTTCTACCGATTGTGCACCATCCGTAATATCCGCAGGGATATTCAACGTTGCAATTTGTTCGCCTTCAAACGTAGCCTTCGTTTCCGTTGCTACGATTTGCGATTCTTGTTCGCCTACAATTTCCGCTTCAACGTATGCCGTTGCTGCTGCGCTTGCGGTTTCATAAGACCCCGTAGAAACTGCACCCGTATAGGTTTCAGACGTACCGCCGATTTCCGAAATAAAGTCTTGTTCCTTCTTTGCCTCGCTCTTGCTGCCACCACCGCCGCAACCAACTGCCGCAAAGGTTAAACCAAACGCCATTACACATGCAAATACTTTTGCCAACGTTTTCTTAGTGCTTTTCATTCTTGTATCTCCTTTTATAAAATCTTTCTTCTTCAGCTATATTATGTAAATAAGCTGCGATATTGCTATTATTATACAATACAAACCATAGATTGTCAATAGCAAAAACATTCTTTCTCAAAAAACTTGCAAAATCCAATAGACTATGCTATACTTAAATTATCATATCAAGGAGCGATCGAGTATGACTGAACGCGAAAAAATGTACGCAGGAAAAATTTACGATCCTTTTACGGAAGGTATGCCGCAAGAGCGCACAAATGCCCATAAATTATGCCGACTTTACAACCAAACGGACGAAACAAGCCCTAAAAAACGAGAAAAAATTCTCAAAAAGCTTATGCCAAACCGTGGGAAAGATGTATATTTGCAGGGCCCGATTTATTTTGATTTCGGTAGCAATATCACGATGGGCGATGGGAGCTATGCTAACTTTAATTTTACCGTGCTTGACGAAGGGAAAGTATATATCGGTAAAAACGTTTTCATTGGGCCGAACGTTTCTATTTTGACCCCCATTCACCCCTTGCGCCACGAAGATAGAAACGCTTTCTTGAATGATAAAACGGGCAACGTGACCAACCTGGAGCGTGCTGGCAGCGTCCACATCGGGGACAACTGCTGGATTTCAGGCGGCGTGACAATTTGTGGAAACGTCACCATCGGCGAAGGGTGCGTTATCGGCGCAGGCTCCGTCGTCGTGCGGGACATTCCGCCCAATTCCCTCGCCGTAGGCAATCCCTGCCGTGTCCTTCGTCAAATCACGGACGAGGATTAAGTCGGATCGTAGCCATGTCGTTCTGTGAGCCAAGGAGTTGCAACCTAGAGTTGTCTTCCTAAGACCGCTTGG
>JAZORL010000124.1:0-3897 GCA_045656625.1 Candidatus Scatosoma sp.
ATCACCAAGCTTATGTGGATACTCGCGCAGACGAAGGATGATGCAAGGGTGAGAGAGCTTTTTTATCAAACGGTCAATTACGACCTTATCGGTTAAAATAAGGGTAGCAGGTACAAGATGAATACATTTACAACCTTTGAAAATATCCGTTACGAACGCCCTGATTTTGAGGCGTTGAAAGGGTTTTACGAAGAGCTTAACGCACGCGTGAACGCGGCGCAAAGCTATGCGGAAGTGCGCGCTTGCATTTTTGCGGAAGAAGAATATTCTTCGCATTTCAACACGATGGCAACAATTGCCACCATTCGCCATACGGTAAATACGGCGGATGCGTTCTACGAAGCGGAAGAAGAATATATCAATCAGCAATATCCGGAAGCAATGCCGTATATGCAGGGTTTTAATCTTGCGCTTTTGAATTCGCCGTTCAAGGCGGAAATCGACAAAGAGTTTGGTTTACAGTTTTTAAAGGCGGTCAAGCTCGGTGCGGACAGCTTTTGCGAGAAGAATATTCCGCTCATGCAGGAAGAGAACGAGCTGACGAACCGTTATCAAAAACTGACGGCAAGCTGCAAAATCGAGTTCGATGGGCAGGAGCATAATCTTTATGGGATTTTGAAATATTTTTCTAATCCAGATCGGGAAATGCGCAAGGCGGCGGTGAAGAAATACGCGGATTTTTTTGAAGAGAAGGATAAGGAATTTGGCGAAATTTTTGACAAGCTTGTAAAAATCCGTCATCAAATGGGCGTGAATATGGGCTTTAAGAACTTTATTCCGCTTGGGTATATGCAGCAGGGCAGAATGGATTATAACGAAAAGGACGTAGCCGCTTTTCGAGAACAAGTATTGGAAGAACTTGTGCCTTTTTGCCAAAAGTTGTACGAAGTACAGGCAAAGCGTATCGGCGTAGAGAAAATCCGTTTTTACGACGAACAATGCATTTTCAACGACGGCAACGCCGTGCCCATCGGGGATAGAGAATATCTCGTAGAGCAGGCGCGTAAAATGTACCGCGATATGAGCAAGGAAACGGGCGAGTTTATTGATTTTATGATTGAGCACGAGCTTATGGACCTTGACAATAAGCCCAATAAAGCCGCAACGGGGTATATGACGACCTTGAACGATTATCAAGCGCCGTTCGTCTATTCCTGTTTTAACGGTACGACTGGGGACGTGGACGTTTTGACGCATGAAATGGGGCACGCCTTTGCAGGGTATATGGCGATGAGAACACAGCCGTTGCAAGCGCTTTGGAGTGAACCGACAGACATTGCGGAAATCCATTCCATGTCGATGGAGCAGTTTGCGTATCCGTATGCAGAATTGTTCTTTGGCGAGAAGGCGGAGCAGTACCGTTTTCAACATTTGCAGGAAGCGTTGACGTTTGTACCTTTTGGGGTTGCGGTGGACGAATTTCAACATATCGTCTATGAAAAACCTGAGTTGACGGCGGAAGAGCGAAAGTCTGTTTGGCGCGCATTAGAGAAAAAATATATGCCTTGGCGTGACTATGGTGATGAGAACGACTTCTTTAATGCAGGCGGTTGGTGGTATCATAAATTGCATATTTATCACTATCCATTCTATTATATCAACTACACGTTGACGACGATGGGCGCAATGGAATTTAAGAAGAAAATGTCGGAAGATAAAGCGGCGTGCTGGCAGGATTATATGACCCTTTGCAAAATTGGCGGTTCGCTTGGCTATCGTGACGCATTAAAAGCGGCGAACCTTGCCGTGCCTTTCGAAAAAGGCGGTGTAAAACGCGCGATTTTGTATGCGGTATCGTTGCTTAACGAAAAAATAGGAGAATAAGAATATGAGAAAAACACAATTGCAAAAATACGCAAAATTGCTCGCACGTGTGGGTTTGAACGTGAAAAAGGGACAAACGGTCTTTATTGCGGCGGCGCTCGATCAGCCCGACTTCGTGACGATGGTCGTGGAAGAATGCTATAAGGCGGGCGCAAGCGAGGTGTACGTGGAGTGGAGTCATCAGCCCTGCGATAAAATCAGCTCGCAATATAGAACGCTCGAATCCCTTTCGCAAATGTCCCCTTGGGTAAAAGCAAAGTGGGAATTTAAGGCGAAAAACTATTCCTGCCGACTTTGGATTGAATCGGAAGACCCCGATGGTATGAGCGGCGTAGACCAAGAAAAGATGAGCAAAGTCCGTCAAGCGATGTATCCGCAGGTGAAACCGTTTAGACAGGCGTTGGAAAACCGTCACCAATGGTGTATAGCGGCTGTACCCGGCAAGGCCTGGGCGAAAAAGGTGTTCCCCGAGCTTTCGGAAAGCAAAGCGGTAGAAGCGATGTGGAAGGCGATTTTGCACGCATCGAGAGCGGATTGTAAAAACCCCGTAAAGGCTTGGAAAGAGCATAATGCGGACTTACTTGCTCGCTCGCAATACTTGAACAGCTTGGGCTTGAAATATTTGGAATATAAGAGTGCAAACGGCACGGATTTGCGCGTAGAGCTTTTGGAAGACGGTATCTTTACGGGCGGCAGAGAAAAGACGCTCAAGGGCAAGATTTTCAATCCGAATATCCCGACGGAAGAGGTCTTCACGACTCCCAAGGCTGGTGCGGTGGAAGGGATTGTCTATTCGACGAAACCGCTTTCGTATATGGGGGAATTGATTGACAATTTCTCGTTGCGCTTTGAAAATGGTAAAGTTGTAGAAGCGAAGGCGGAGCAGGGCGAAGCCCTCTTGCAAAAAATGGTTTCGATGGACGAGGGCGCAGGCAAGCTTGGCGAAGTTGCGCTCATTCCTTACGATTCGCCGATTAATGAATCGGGGATTTTGTTCTACAATACTCTTTTTGACGAGAACGCAAGCTGTCACTTTGCGGTGGGGCATGGCTTTAACGAATGCTTAAAGGGCTTTGAAAAACTCACCGACGAAGAATGCAAAGCACGCGGTATTAACGATAGCATGATCCACGTGGATTTTATGATCGGCTCGCGCGATATGTCGATCGTCGGCGTGACGAAAGATGGCAAGCGTGTGCAAATTTTCGAAAATGGCACGTGGGCATTTTAAGAAGAATTGTAAAAAACCGTTTCAAAAGAAAAAAATTGCTTTATAAATAAAGCAACAATGGATAAAAGGAGTAGTCTTATGACGAAGATTGATATTTTTTCGGGTTTTTTAGGCGCAGGGAAAACAACGCTTATTAAGAAGTTAATCCAAGAAGCCTATGCAGGCGAAAAGGTTGTTTTGATTGAAAACGAGTTCGGTGAAATTGGCATTGACGGCGGTTTCTTGCAGGAAGCGGGCGTGAATATTACGGAAATGAATTCGGGCTGTATTTGCTGTTCGCTTGTCGGCGATTTTTCTAAGGCACTCAAACAGGTTGCGGCGGAATATAATCCCGACCGTATTATTATTGAACCTTCGGGGGTTGGAAAATTAAGCGACGTTATTAAAGCCGTTGAAAATGCGCAGTTGAAAGAAGGAATGCTCAACGCTTTTTGTACGGTTGTTGACGCATCGAAATGTAAGATGTATATGAAGAATTTCGGCGAGTTCTTCAATGACCAAGTGGAAAATGCAAGCTGTATCATTCTTTCCCACACGGACAAATGCACGGAAGAAAAACTCGTTACGGCGCTGGAACTGCTTAAAGGGAAAAACGAGCATGCGACACTTGTGACAGCGGTTTGGTCGGATCTTAACGGTAAGGCTATTTTGTCGGCGATGGAGCGCAAGGACACCTTGCAAGCCGATTTGGACAAGCTCGCAAAGGAAGTGGCGCATCACCACGAACATCACCATGAGCATCATCACCACCACGAGCACGAGTGTGACGATCCCGATTGCTGCTGTCACGAGCACGAGCATGAACACGGACATGGGTGCTGTGAACATGATCACGAGCATCA
>JAZORL010000125.1:0-11665 GCA_045656625.1 Candidatus Scatosoma sp.
ATTTTGTTGTTCTACCCTATAAAAACAGGACGATTTTAGAGATTTTGTTGTACTAATTCAAGAAAAAAGGCATACTTTCGAGTATGCCTTTTTTCTTGCACTTGAAGCGAAGAGCAAGGCTGCCCGCCTTATCGGGTGTTCGCGCGAGAAATGTCCGTCAGCGGGTGTCTTACTCTTTACGAAACCCTAACGGCATTTCGAAGCTTTGGTGCAACGCACCAAAATCACTTCGCCCTTGCCTTCCTTATCGGGTGGGCGGGCTAAAAGACAAAAAAGTTTGCTTGAAACTATCTAACTTCTCCGTCCTTACTGACGACGCTTTGACGGCGTAGCCGTCAATAAAACTTCGCCCCAACCGCTTGCAATCGTGCAAAAACCTTCCTTTTTTGTCAATATTCCCTACGGAATAGTAAAAATTCCACATTGCGCGACCGTGATTTATTGTGGTACAATATTTTTAAAATAAAAATATGGAGTATCTTATGAGAAACTTCACAAAGAAAATCGCAACCACCTTTATCGTCACGGCAACGTTGCTTTCGTCCGTTGGTTGTGGTGGCGGTAGCAGCGGACATAAGCACAACTTTTCCATTAAAAACGTTTCCGAAGCGTATTTTGCTGCGGAAGCGACGTGTCACGCGCCCACTTCCTATTATTACACTTGCGAATGCGGCGAAATGAGTGACAAAGTCTTTTACGTGGGTACGATGCTCACGCACGATTTCACTGCGGAAAAGGTAGCACCTGAATACTTGAAAAAGCAAGCGACCTGCCAAACGGGCGCGGAATATTATAAGTCCTGCTCGATATGTGGCGATAGAACCTATAAAACTTTCTTCACCGACGAGGTCGGAGAGCATAAGTATACGGAAGAAAATCCCGCGCTTTCCTATCTCAAAGCGGAAGCGACCCACTCGAGTCCGCCCGAATATTACAAATCCTGCGTATGTGGTGAAACTGGCACGGAAACCTTCTTCCATGGCGAAACGTTAAAAGTCTTCACCGAAGAAGAAAAAGTACCCTACACGCCCACCTCACTCACGGTGACGATGTACGATACGGAAACGCTTACCTACGGGTTCACGTACAACACGTTATCCGAGCCCTTGCGCCCCGTAATTCAAATTGCGACGGGCACAAACCTTTCCAACTACGTAGAAATCGAGGCAACCGTTGAGAAGGCAACCTCTTACGCAACGAGCGCCTCGCCCACGGAAGATGTTAGCGACAACGATTCACTCATCGAATATTATATCGTAAAGGCGGAAGTTGCTTTGAATGCGAAGACGACCTACACCTATCGCGCGTACGACAAATACGTTGATATCGGCACGGAAATCGTCACCTTCTCAACGAGAGATCCTCAATCCACGAAATTCAGCTTTGCGCACGTGAGCGACTCGCAAATGTCAACAAGCCAAGGCACAGCGTTTGCAAGCGTCCTTTCCAATATTGTCGACGTCAACGATTTCATCGTACACACGGGTGACGTAGTAGAGTTCTCCAAATACGAATATCAATGGACGGATATGCTCCACTCAAATTTCGACTACCTTTCAAAAATCCCGATGATGGCGATTTCAGGCAACCATGAAACGACGTACAAAAACGGCAAAAACGAAACGTACAAGCATTTCAACAACTATATCCCCGAGCAAAATACGAACGATGGGTATTATTACAGCTTCACCTACGGCAACGCGAAATTCATTATGTTGAACACCAACCGCTTGCTTAGCAACAAACTGACGAGCGATCAATACAACTGGCTGATCGACGAGCTTGAAAATAACACGGCTACGTGGACTTTCGTTGCCCTGCACAACCCCTTGTATTCCGCTGGTGAATGGGGGGCTAACCCCGAGAAAAACAGCATCGCGCTTGCCCTTCAAGCGCAGCTGCAGAGCATCTTTGCCGAGTATGGCGTAGACGTGGTATTGCAAGGCCACGACCACCTCGTATCCTGCACAAAACCCATCAATGAGGACGGCGAGACGGTAGCGGAATCCTTCAAAACGATGGACGGTGTATCCTATTCCGTCGATCCGCAAGGTGTTCTTTACGTGATGAACGGCCCTGCCGGCACACAAACACGTAATCCTAACGGAAACTATGACCCGTCCCTTTACAACTACGCGCTTGGCTCAAACGCTTGCTCGTGGGCAAACTTCTCTATCGACGGCAATAAATTGATGATGACCGCACAGTACGTGGAAAACGGCGAAATCAAGACCTATAAAACGTGGGGTATTCTCAAAGAAAACGCATAAACCGCTTTTCACGTAAACTCATACACGGCATCTATCAATCAACAAAAACACCGCCGAAAGCCTTATGGCTTTCGGCGGTGTTTTTCTATGTACTTTACCAAATTCTTTGAATCAAAAGCATCGTAAAGCAAGACGACCAGTTATAGTCCGTAATGGAATGAATATGCGTTCTATAATCGATCGTTTCGGGTTGCGCCCCTTTACGTTTGAGTCTAAACGGACAAATCTCATCGTCTGCATCATAGAACTCAAAAACGTTCCCCGTCTGCTCATACCATTTATTGACTGCGTTCAGCGTTTTTACACGGAATTCTTCCGCTATCTCGTCAAAGCCGTACTTACGCAAACCGAGCATAATAAAATAATTCAAGTTTAACCACGTACAGCCACGCCACATATCGATATCGTAGAACTCACTATCCTTCGGGATAGACGGAATGGGCATCCTTGTCCAAAAACGCTTTTCATCCAACAATACCTCCACCATCTTTTCTGCTTGCTCTTGACTGCAAATCCCTGCAAACATCGGCAAGAAAGAAGAATGCGTTGCCACGCGCGTGAGCGTGCCGTCAAAAAGGCAATCATAATACAAGCCGTCTTCTTCACTCCAAAACGTTGCGTTAATCTTTTCCTTTACCCTTTCGTGCACACCCTTAAAATATTCCGCGTTTTCCGTATCCCCAATCTCGGCATATATCCAAGAAAGATACTTCGCGTCGTTGCAAAGATAGGTGGAAAAATCAAATGCGTCCATCTCAATATCAAAATCAAATCTCGGACAGTTATCCAACCCCGATTCCCCGCATTTGCATTCCAAATAGTCAGGCTCGGTGAACCATTCCAAGAGTCCGTTCCCGTTCTTATCACGGTTTTCCATCGTCCAAATTAAGAATTTGGACAGGGCAGGTACGCATTCACGTAAAAATTCTTTGTCTTTGCACTTTTGATAAACTTCCCATACTCCCCACGAAAGCACTTGCGGTTGGGTGACGTTGGAAAAGCCCCCCTCACTCGGACTCATCATGTGCGCAATAAACCCACTTTCTTTCTGCAACAAAAGCACTGCGCGAATCGCTTCCTTTGCAAGCTCTAAATTATACTCGGAAATTGCCATCGCATGGAACGCCGAATCCCAAAGCCACATAAAGCGATGGGGAATTCTATCGGGCGTCGTCCAACGGCAAGGAATTTTTCCTTCCGGAGAATACACGTTTTCCTTTTGAATGGACAAGCACTTATAATAGAGCTTTTCGTACTTTTTATCTCTACACTCGGGCATAGACTCAAAATACGCATAACGTGCTTTTTTTAGCTCGTTTAATTCTTCATCAAAATATACACGCTCCGCCTTTTTACCGTAAGCGAATGCGAAATAATACGTCCCATTCTTTTCTTCTATCATAAGATAAAATGTACCAGCGGACGTTTGCACCCTTTCCGTGTTCCCCTCGATGGCTCGAATGCTTTCCCCTTCCGTTAAAACGCAGGGTTTCGCGCTTGCCCTCCCGACGATTGTACGACGGTCGATTATTGCCACAAACGCATCTGCGCCATCAAGCATATCCCCCGTCACGCCGTAAAACACCGCGTTTTCTTCCAAGGGAATACGAAGCGTCACCGTTTCTTCAAAATGAAAACGAATCGTAATCGGTTCATCCATCAGCATACCGACGAAATCATCGTTTCTCGACGTCTCACCGTCCAAACCGCTAAAACAAAACAGTTGTCCATAGCTGTATCGATTATGTAAATATTTATTCATTTTAATTCTCTCCAACTTATATTGCGTAAAAAGTTGCCACGTAGCCGTCTTCCCGCTTTGCTCGATACAAATCACCGATGCGAATCCCCACGTTCATTAAAGTCGCACCGTGCAAAATTTTACCCGTTTCTTCGTTTCTATACGCCTTGTTCGGGTCCAGCCCCTTCAGCTTAATAATCGTGCTTTCCACAAAGCCCGTCGCATTCAATTCTAAGAAGGTAAACTGCGCTTTGTTCTTATCCTTCGACACCTTCATATAGGCACAGAAATGATCCGTTCTCGGCGAAATTAATCGGTACAAATCCCCCGAAAGATTCAAATCCTCATCCTTTCTATACTGCTCGGAATATTGCTTAAACTTCGCCTTGTCTTCCTTAGTATACTCACCTAAATCCAGCTCGTAGCCGTAGGAACCAAATGCCGCCACACGGTATCTAAAATCAAAGCTGGACGATCTGCCCGTCGTGCAGTCCCCTTTCGTGAAGTGACAACTCAACGCGGACATGGGGTATGCGTAGCTCGCGCCGTACTGGATATACACCCTCGCGTAAGGGTCGGTATTGTCACTCGTCCAAATTTGCGGCGAGTAGAAAAGCATACCCAAATCGAATCTTCCGCCACCGCCCGAGCAGGTCTCGAACAGCACGTTCCCCAAGCGGCCTTTCAGGGTAGACAAAAGCTTGTAAGTGCCAAGCATTTGTCGATGATACACTTCCCCTTGCGCCGTTTGATAAGAACCAGCTTCCGTTGCGTAGCGATTGAAATCCCACTTGATATAGTCGATTTCAGCGCCCTGCAATTCTTCGGAAATACGGTTTGCTACGTACTCCACGACCTCGTCTCTCGTCAAATCCAAAATATACTGCGAGCGAGAAATCAACGGCGTCTTCGACGTGGATAAAATCCAATCGGGGTGTTTTCGATAAAGCTCGCTATCTTCGTTCACCATTTCAGGTTCCAACCAAAGCCCGAATTTCAAACCCATCGCATGAATTTTTTCACTCAAACCCTTGATCCCCGACGGGAATTTGTCCGTTTCCGTGCGCCAATCGCCAAGTCCCTTTTCATCATTCGGTCTAAACCAACCATCATCCAAGACCACCGTATCAACGCCACATTCCTTCGCCTGCGCCGCCAAAGCAAGCACCTTTTCCTCGGAAACGGTGAAATAGCTCGCTTCCCAGGAATTGATTACGATAGGACGAGGTGAGAAGGCAAATTTCTTCTCGATAATATTTTGACGGATATGATCGTGGAAATTTCTCGACATACCGCCAAGCCCCTCTTCCGAATAGGTAAGCAGCGCTTCGGGGGAAGTAAGCTCTTCCCCTGCCTTTAACGTCCAATAAAAGCCTGTATCGCTGATCCCCATAATCAAGCGAGTGTCACCCAAGTTCCCCACCGACACCTCTTCGGCAAAGTTTCCGCTATACAAAAGGTTAAAGGCGTACACCTCGCCGCTATGCTCGTCCGCATTATGCCCGCAAAGTGCGATAAACGGATTGCGATTATGCGAGGTTGTACCCGTCAAGCTTTCGTTCTTAAACACGCCTCTTTGCAAAGGTACGCGCGCAAGACCTGCGCATTCGTAAAGGTACATACCGTTCAAGGTGACCATATCGAAATCCGCGCCGTAAAAATCTAAGCACATACTCGACCATTTTCGAATGGATACGGACACGCCCCCCACGTTTTTGATTTTTTGCGAACGCGCAATCACGTCCAAGCTCGCATAAACCACGTACGTAAGCGTGATTTCAACAAGTCCCTCATCGTCCGTAAGCAAGATTTCCAAGCTCTCCGTTTCGTCGCTTTCCCTCGAATAGGGCAAGCCGTTTATGGGCATTCTACCCTGATAAATTTTATGGGAGCGATAACGCAAACGATTGCAATCAAGTTTTCCGTCGCAATCATACACCACGGACGGCGTGCGAATATCCCCTGCATTAAAAGGGGATGTTTCCAAACCAACCGACGACGCCGAAAAAACACGGCTATCCCTCGATTCGTGCGCGTGGTGCGCGTAAATTTGACGGTTGCTAATGTATTTGACATTGTCGTTAGGGATTTTCTTCCCATAATACAAATGCTCCACTGCATCGTGCTCCACTACGCAAAATACGTAGGAAGAATTTTTCGTTTGAATGTGAAAGATTTTTTCCTGTTCGTTAAAGCATATCGACATAATGTGCCTCTTATAAATAATTTACTGCAACGAGAAATATTGATATACGCCTGCCGTCCAACCGAGCATTTTTTGCGTAGGATACTCCAAATTTGCCGCCTCACCGTTTTCATCGTAGCGTTCCCAAAGCACGCCCGTTCTCTCAAACGACGACGAGAGCAATTCTTTATAATTTTTGCAAAGCTCGGCGGCTTCCTTTTTGTAGCCGTAACGGAACAACGCTTTATAGGCAAAATATTGATGCGGCGCCCAAATATAGGGGTATCCCCATTGATATCCGCCCATTCCCGTATCCTCGCAAGAGCTTACGCCCCCTTTCGTTTTTAAGGTATTATAAATATGCAAAAGATTGCCGTCCTTACGCGCAAAACCGTAAAAATAGGGCAAGAAACACGCCGCACACACAATCTCGTTCTTCTTATCGGAAACGAAATCATAATCGCAATACGTACCCGTTTTTTCGTTAAAGCAGTGCTTTTCCAGCAAAGCCAAGCGTTTTTCTTTTTGCGCCGTATAGTACGCTGCTTTTTCCGCGTTTTTATCGCCAAAATATTGCGCAAGGAAGTTCTCCACCCCATACAGGTGCGAGTTGAGATCAATTTGCACGTAATCTAATGCATTATGGCTTGCGTATCTCGGCGTAAAATCCTCGCCGCTTTCCCCTTCTGCAATGAAGTTTTTAGCGATCCGCATTTTCTCTTCGTCGGGAATATTCTTCGACAACGCCACACGCGTGGAAGCGTAATCGTAATACCAAAGCAGCTTTTCACGAGTTTGCGCATTGGTGCCGTATTGATTCAAGCCAATCGGCGTCATACGCTTGGTCATCCAAAAAACGTATTCCTTTTCCAAGCCTTCCACCGCTTTTTTCAACCATTCCTCGTCCTTGGTTTCTTGAAAAATATCCTGTACCATCAAAGCCAATAAAGGGGGTTGAGAACAGTATTCCGCACCGTCCTTACGAGTGAAATTGGGCACGCAGCCAAAGCAATCTAATGCGTAGAGCAAATTGTCTACGTTTTCTCTTGCCCAATCGGTATGCCCGTCCATAATCAAGCCGATGTTTGTAAAATAGGTATCCCAATAATACAAAGTACGAAAAATCCCATCGGGGGTATACGAAGGGGGGACAAAAGGATAAGGCAAATCCAAATCCCGCTCCCCTGCCGTAGAACGCGCATCCTTCCAGCTATTTTTAATATATTCACCTAATTTATTGCTCATTTTTATCCTTATGTAAATGGCAAACCTGCCCTGTCACTCTTGATTTTTCCGCCGCAAGCGCCATCAAATGGCTTTCAATCGAACGATCGAGCGTCGTTCCAAGCTCCACGTCACCAGATAAAGCCTTATAGAAATCTTGGACAAGCATAAAATCCCCGCCGCCATGCCCGAAATCGTCGTTCATTATTTCCTTCAAAATCTCTTTGATTTTCAAAAAGTGGGTACCATGTCCGTAACGAGATACGCGGATATACCCATTTTCTTCGTCCATTTCAATTTCACCAAGCGTGCCGTGGAAGGTCATTTTTCTACCGGGGAGCGCGGTGAAAGCGGTCATTGTTAAGTTTGCCTTGACACCGTTTTCAAACTGCATTACCACCGTTTGATTGTCTACCACGTTGTTGTCGCAGTCAAACACGCATTGACCGTAATTAGAGTTTTCGTACGCCTTGCGGATCGATTCTTCCGTAATCGGACGAGTCAAGTCCACCACGTTGAAAGGCCAGCCCTGCTTTCGCTCATAATCGTTTACGTCAGGCTTATCAAACGCCCAATCGAAATCCTTTTTCCATTTCTCGACGTAGAGTCTTTCCGCACTATACGCACAATCGTGCTTATACTTACAGTCCGCACAACGGCTTGACGCACCCTCGGGCTTATTCCCCTTGTGGAAGAAGGACAGTTCCCCCACCGAGTACACCGTCTTACACTTGGAATTTGCATAGTATTGCAAAAGGTCCAAATCGTGACAGCACTTTTGCATAATCATCGGGGACGTTTCTTTATCGTTGCGCCAATTCCCGCGCACAAAACTGTGCGCTTGGTGCCAATAAGTGACCTGTTCAATCCAATCAATGCAAACAATTTTGCCAATCTCACCCGAATCGAGCAAGGATTTGATTTTTAAGAACGCAGGCGCATAGCGCAACACGTGACACACGATTACTTTGCGGCGATACTTCTCATTCGCCTTCAAAAGCTCGTAAAGCTCGTCTTCCACGGGGGAAATGGGCTTTTCGAGCAAGATATCGTAGCCAAGCTCCAATGCCTTGACGCACATACGCACGTGATCCCTATCCTGCGTTGCAATAACAAGCGCATCCGAGCGTTTTTCCTTCAAAAACTCGTCGCTATCCAAAAAACAGTCCTTTTCTGCAATCCCCCAAGCCTCTTGTGCTAAGCGTATTTTTTCAGGGTCATTATCGCATACGCACGCAATCTTGAATTTGTCTTTGAACTCATACATACACTTCCCGTAAGTATAATGTCCACGAGAACCGCAGCCCAATATAGAAACTGTAAAAATTTTACTCATATTCTTTCTCTCCTGTTTCGCAACTTCGCACCATTGCGAGCAAATTAGCGCCGTCTTTGTATATAGCTTGGGGAAACCCCGTAAAGGGTTTCCCCACACGTTTTTTAGTTGTAAGGAATTACAAACACCGCTTCACCAGGCGTGACCGTCGTCGTGTAAACGTTGCTCGCAAGCGCCACTTCCGTAAATTTGCCGTCTCTGTAAACCAACGCCTTCGTATAACCGTCGAAGGTCATATTGACCGTTTCCGAAGTCTTGTCCACGTCGGGATCAAGAACGTTCATTGCCATATACATGTAATTGCTGTTCTTGTCGTCATAAAGCTCGGTGACAAGCGCCGAACCCGTACTGAGCGTAAAGTTATTAAGCTTCGTGAAGGAGTTTGAAACGGTGATTTCACCAAGATGATTTGCACTCGTCGAACCGTATACTTTGCTGCCCTTATAATTGAACTGCAAAATTACCTTTGCAAAAATTTGGTTATCCGACAAGATACCCTTCATCCAGGAGTAAAGCTCGGTCGGATTTCCGTTATAATCCACGAAGGATTGACCGTCTACGTACGATTCACCGCCCTCAGAATTGCTTTCGCCTCTCGTATAGTAGGTGTAGTACGCGATTTGCTTCGTACCGAAGCCGAGCAAGATATTATTCAGCCACTTCGCGCCCTTTTCCGTCATCGCACGTCTGTGAAGACTCCCGTCAGCATTGTTTTCATACGCCTGCGTGACGTGATAGAACTTAATGCCACGATCCGCCGCCGCCTTTGCTACGATTTGCAAGCAAGGAATGTAGGAATCGCTGATTTCAAGATTGCCGCTCTTATTTTCCATCAAGGGATAATCGTCATACATAATGGAATCGGGATTCATCGCATCCAAGAAATCGTTGATATATTGCTTATAACGTTTGACGGTGTCGGTAAATCTATCTCTACCGAGCAACGTATAACGGTAGTTATTCCACTCATAGGTACCGGCTGATGCAGGATAGTAGTTGTTGTAAACGTTTTCCGAGACGTTGAGCGGATTCAAGTTGTATTGAATAAACAAATTCCAACCGTTTGCTGCATTCACGCGCTTAATGGAATTATACACCGCCGCATACGCAGAAAGCATAGAATACTTCGGTTCGTCGCCGAGCATTACGCCGTAAACGCCGGGATAGGTCGCATAATCCTTCAAGCAATTGTAAACGTACGCATCCAAAGCCGCCTCGTTCGCAAATTGACAACCGCTGCCGACAATCGCCGTTTCGCGCATACTCAAATAAAGAATACGGGAATCTTCTAAAATCGTCTTATGAATGCCGACCTTTGCCAAATCGTCGATCAACTTCTTCGCCCTTACAACCGTTTGCGGATCATCGCTGATTGTCATATCGCTTTGAGGGAAGTAGATCGTCATCCCCACTTCGCCGTACTGACTATATTGCTTCAAGTTTGCCAAGTTCTTACCGATATAGTATTTTTTACCGTCGATTTCATACGTACCGTCGCTGTATGCGCTGTATGCGTAGAAATCAAATTGATCCGTATAGCTTCCGTAAACAGAATTCATCCATGCAAGCGTATCTTCGTCAGGGGTCGATTCCGAACCCGAGCCAGAGCCGCCTTCTTCCTCAGGCAAGGTTGCTTTGAATGCATCTATCAACGTAGTATCTTCATATACGCCCCAAAGCTTATCAATCGTACACGTACAATTCTCGCCGAATTTACCATAAAGCACAATCGAACCGCTCAAGCCATCAAGCGTCATATTATTGACATCCGCATTGCTGCCCGTGAAGAAAGCCCAAGACGTTTGCTCGACTTCTTCTACAAAACTTTCGTTTTCTATGTCATAGAGCTTATATTCCAACGTGAACGTCGTACCATTATTCTTAAAGCCCATTATGATACGGTATTGCTTGCCATCTACAAGGTTTTCTCTTGCGAGCTGTGCCTCAAAGTCACTCATCATGTTGCCGCCATGGGGAGCTGCCGCACCTTCGAAATACGCACCGAAAGGACCGGATACGCCCACCTTCGTATTGTTGCTTTGCGCCGAGCCAGTAGTACCGTTCCAAAGGGTAATACCGCTTGCTACGACAATGCCCTGCTTGCCTGCGCTATAATACATCGAAGTATCATAGTTCTTCGCAAAGAACATGATTTCGGGCATATTCTTACCCGTGAAATCAAAGACAATATAGTCATTAAAGCTGTATTCGCCGTTGATTGCGTAGTAGGATTGCGTAATCGAGCCGCCTGCATTTTGACCTTTCGTATAGTCTGCGCCTGCGCCGATACTGCCTGCGCCCAAAACCAAGTCCTTGCCGTCGCCTAACGTTACGTTGCTATTGCTCGTACCTGCTTTTGCTACCGCCTCATAAACTGCCGTATACGTGACGTTACTGCTTACCAACGAGATTTTCTCATCCCAGCCTACAAACGCGTAATCAAATACTGCGTCGCTTGCTTTGGTGGGCGTTGCACCCGTATATACAGGCATTGTGCCGTATGCAAGGTTTTCCTCTTGAAGGGTGATGCCGTCGCTATTCTTGAAGGTAACCGTATACGTCGTGCCGCCGTTCAAGCCGTTCGCCAATTCTGCAATATTCGTATCTTCAAACACACCGTATACCTTATCAAGCGTACAAGCTACGCCGAATTTGCCGTAAAGCACGATCGAGCCGCTCAAATCATCAAGCCTCATATTGCCGACCTTCTCATTGCTGCCCGTGAAGAAGTTCCACGTTTCCATAGAACTTTCCTCTACCACCGAACTCGTATCGAGATTATATAAGCACCAATGCAACGTAATACCGCCTTCACCTTTAGAGCTACCGCCCGTAAAGCCCATAATCACACGATAATGCGTGCCGTCCACAAGGTTTGCTCTGCCAAGTTTCGATTCCGCAAGCGCACC
>JAZORL010000126.1:0-4434 GCA_045656625.1 Candidatus Scatosoma sp.
TCCAAGCCATTGTTGCCATTTTAATTTCTCTTTGAATACAAACAAAGAAACTAACGTAACAACCATAAGTCCTCCGACTCCTATCACGGGATAGATTAAGCTTGGCGAAAGAGGCGAAGTTGCAAGTAACATAACAAATAAATTTAATACAACGTTACAAATACCCGCCGTAACGGGGAAATACCAAGATTTTTTTAATATTTCTTTGCTATTTGTCTTATCCCCACATAAATATATCACAAAACAAGCGGTCGCCGATAAAAGCGTTGCAAACGTCATTAACATATATTTATGCTGTCCGCTAAACTGTATCTGTTGCGTGCGTTGCACAATGGAGCATCCTGCATTTCCCAAAAAAGCCATCAACACAAACAATAGCCATTTCCAAGAAAATTTTTTATCTTCTTTTTTTCCTGTGTATAAACAAAGATAAATCGCAATCGTAACAAGCGCAAGCCCCGTAAGTACGATTAAAGAGACTTCCGTTTCCCAAAAAAGAAATCCCCAAATCGTTGTAACAATTAAAGATAAGCTATTAAATAAAGCGGTAAGCGTTGTCGGACCGTGTTTTAATGCGTTTATAATCCCAACATTACATACCGTAAAACAAGCAGCAAATAACAAACAATATGGTAAAACGCATACTTCAAAGGAAAAATTAAACGTATATAAAATGAACCAAATTGAAAACACGCTTGTAAGCTGTAAAAAATTATACAATTTTGTCGCATCTTTTACGCCCTCATTTTTTCTTCCAAAAAACTTACCGAAGACGCTTGAAGATGCTCCCATAAAAACCGAAACTAACAAATAAACGTAAGGCATACCTTTACCTTCTTAAAATTCCGCAAAAAACCAATCGCCGCCTTGAATGGTAACGTAATATTTACCGTCTTTTACCGTAATTACATTACTACCTTCCAATACCTTCAACGTTCTATTATCTTTTAATTCCACAACAACCGTTTGCGTAGCATCGGGTAAAATTTCGTCGCCATTCTTTTGCGTGCGTACTACGCCACTATGGTTAAATATTGTAAGATAATAGCCGTTTTCACCCTTACGGTTTACAAGATAATGGAATCCGCCCGTTACTTTGCAAGGTAACAGTTCTTCCAATTTTTCCGTAGCTTCTTCGGGTAAAATACAATTTTTATACTTCTTTTCAAACGCAGAATTGCCCGTTAAATTGATTAAATAGTTATATTTTTTAAGTGGTTTCCCGTCTTTTTCATTCAACATATCCACCGCATCGGGAATAGTAGAATTTACAAGCGTGAGCGTTTCATTACCAACCATTGGCACGTTTTTACCGAATATTTTATCTACGGCAAAAAGCAATTTACGGTTGTTTTCCAACGCTTCCCCTTCTAATTTATAACCAAATAACTCTTTACTGTCATTTTCCAAATTCCAACTGGTGGTATAGCAAAGCAAATCGTTGGATACTACCGCGGCAATGGGCGCAATTTTTTCACCAATATCGGGATATTTATCCACGAAATCCAAAAATCTCTTTTTTACCAAGCCGTATTCGGACAGCTCATAAGTTTCTCTATCCTTAAAGGTGTTATATCCACCCCATTCTTCCGAAATCATTTTTGCGCCCGAAAGATATGCGTATACGTGTATTCGCCATTGCATAGAACGGGAACTTCCGCCGTTTGGACCGCCTGGCACGAACGGAAACGTCTTGCTGCCGCGGTTTAACCATTCGTTTTTCCCATCGTCGGAATACGAACACGTCGTAAACGGTTCGCCGCCCCAAGGTTCGTAATATGCGCCTAACGTAATCCCATAAGCGTTACACACCCCACGAGCATAACACATTTGTACGCGCATATTCGGGCATTGCGCGCCCACTTCGGGCATAATTACCTTTGCGCCGTTTTCCGCCTCAAACGGATACATCATATACCAGCTTGAACAAGGAACAAGCGGAAAATCTTTCGCACGTTTTTTATAAACGTCCGTCATATTATCGTAGAATTCCCGCGGGGTTTTCGGTTTGCCGTAAAACGCCAATTCTTTTAATGTCATCGGTTCTAAAAAGAGCCAAGGCAACGGGAACTTCTCGCGAATAACCTTTTCTATATTCTCTTCCGTCCATTCCTCTTCGGGTAAATCCGCTAATTTCCAATGAATTTCCGTTTTATAGTTGGAAAGCCATTCGTGCATTTGAAAACCCAAAAACTTATCCCCTAAAAGACGTTGATACTCTGTAATTAACTCCGTATCGTATTCGTAGTCTTGCATAAACGTACCGCCTTGCAACCTATCTACGTAAAAAGCGCAATGATGCTCTTTAACGTAATTATAGAGTTTTCCGTCCTTTTTGGCAAGTTCGTTAAATTTTAACTCTTCGGGTAATCGGATACATTGCATAAAACGGATTCCGAAATGATCTCGCAATAATCCGTTCTTTTCATACCCCTCCCACAAGTCTTCTGCGTAACAATGAAAGTACGTAAATTTTTCCATAATCAATACCTGTTTTAGATTTTTATAACGCAACCTTTTTACGGCTCTTTTCTGTAGCATAGACACACAAATAACTGTTAATCAAGTCCTTGAGGACTACAATCGAAATCGAACTGTTATCGCTGTCCAGCAACGGACGTGCCATTTTCAATTTCCTTATCTTCTTTATTTTTTAAGTTCCCTTTATCTCCAATATGTCGAGATGAAGGTTCGTTATTTGATATTTAGCAACTCCCCGAAGTAACACCACGGGGAGTTGCTTTCTTTTAAATACCTTTATGCTGATGTTTAATTATCTTTCTTATACGAACAGGTATAAACCCCGTTTTGAATCCAACCGCCGCTTCCTGCAACAGCAGAAATACCACAAGCCAATTCCGCATTTTCGCCAAAGAAGCCAACAAGTTTTGTTTTATCCAACTTATCCTCTTGGAAGGAGCTGTGTTGATAGAAACCATTACTGCACGTAATACCCGTCGAAGTAACCGTAAGCGCTAAAACACCTGCCGCATATACTTCAATTTTTTCCGCAGTACGTACAAGTTTGAATTCCGTACCAGTATCCCAAGTCGTATTATCTTTCTTGTAGCCCGCAGAATAATTTGTATAATCGTAACCGATTACTTGCGATCCTTTATCCGCCAAACATACAAGCATCGCACCCGTCTTCAAGAAACTGAAAGACAGAACGTTCGATCCTTCACAAACCGCAATACCGGGAGCACGCCACGTACTGCCTTCTGACGTCATTTGGGTTACAGATGCCGTAAACGTAAAGTTATCCGTTGTCGCCGTATTCGGGAAAAGAACGGTATAATTCGTACCCGAAACGGTTAACGTATTGTTACCGTCTTCTCCATCCGCTTCTGCAAATCTGCCATCCGTCGTAGAATCTTTATATTTTGCCGTTAAAACGTTTCCGTAAGAAGCTACAATATAAGGCGAGGTGCTGAAATTGCAAACGTAAGACGTTTCCAATGACGCGCTGCCAAGCGAAGCTACACCTACCGCCAATTCCTTATCTTCGCCAAAGAATGGCGCAAGTTGTTCATTCGACAAAGTATCCGCAACAACGTTGGAAGATACGCTTGTAAGATTTGTCGTTTCGATACCGTTCGCTGTAATATGGAATAAAATATAATCTTTCAAACCGCCTCTGCGAACTACGGAAATTCTATCCGCCGTTCTTACGAATTCCACTTTGAGTGGACCTTCGTTCGCCGACAATACGTTTGTTCCGTCCGTAGTTGCATAGAAGCCTCTTTGATGTGCGTTGCCCACCGTGGTATCCGCCACGTTTACAACGATACCGCCCCAAAGTCTAAACGTAATAGACATCACTTGTTCGCCGTTGCTAATCGCAATACCGTATTCCGTCTTATTATTGTTTGCGTCTGCATTACTGTTTTTTTGATTAGGCGCGGTAAATTGCGTAATATATACGAAGTTTTCCGCCGTTGCCGTGTTAGGGAACAATACGCCGTATTGCTTACCCGATACTGTCAAGCTACCATCCGTATCGTATGCGTCATAGCTAAGATTATCGCCTACAGCCGTACTATTCGTGTTTTTATAATTGCCGATTTCATACAAATCGGAAGTCAACGTTACGGAAACGCCCGTATCAGCAGAAACCTCAGTATTTACAGCATACGCCACGTAACCGTCGCAATAGAATTTCAAATTGTGCGTACCTGCGCTTACTTCAAGCGAGTATTCGCCGTTCGCCGCAACCGCAATGTCCGTTTCTACGCCGTCAACGGAAATTTTTACTTTCGTCATATCTACGTCGTCCGCACAAGAAATTGTACCGCTTACCGTGAACTTTTCAAGTTCGTAATAGATATTCATAGAACCCGTTGCGTAATCGTTCGCTGCGATATCGTCCGTTAATTCTTCATCCCAATACCATTTTTCCACGTTTGCGCCATCAATTTGGGTAGGTAAGCCCGT
>JAZORL010000127.1:0-3998 GCA_045656625.1 Candidatus Scatosoma sp.
AGGGGAAAGCTTTGCCTCTTCCCAAGTCGCTTTGGACTCTGCTTTCACCGCTTGGAAGTTCGCCTTATCTACTTCGTGTTGCGCTTTTGCACTTGCCTTCATGTCTTGAAAAGCTTTTTTGAAAAATTTTATCATCGTTGCCCCCTATTATTCGTTTAACAAGCGATCGCTTAACCCAACAATTTGCTTCGCGTACTTCTTCTTTCTGCTTTTGAGTATTTTTTTGTAGAGCGGGTAGGTCAAGGAAACGAGTCCGATCCCCACAACCCCCACGACAATCCCAAGCGCCATCAAATCCCCAATCACTTCCATAGCCAGGCACATACCTGTGCCAAGCACGAGCGAACCAATCGTCCCGAATACGTACCCAAAGATTCGAGCGGGAAGCTTCACCCTTTTATGCAAGGCTTTCAATTCTTCCATTTTCGTTTTCGCTCCTTCGTTCGCTACGTACTGTTCTTTAATTTTTGCTACTTGTTTCTTTTCTGTAATCGTCATTATTTTTATCTCCTTGATTGATTTTGTAGCCATATTATAACCGACGTTTATTGCCAAAAAATCAAAATTCTTTATTTGTTTTGAAAAGGTTTTGTAAAAAAAACGTAAAAGCGGCGATGGGATTCACCCATCGCCGCTTTTACTCCTATCCTCTTTATTCTTCGCCGCGCAAAAGTTCTTCCGACAGCTGCAAAATTTCCGCGCCGTACTTTTTCTTGTTGCGATTAAATATCCATCGATAAACGGGATACGCAACACCGAACACCGCCGCACCGACTACGCCAAGCAGCACGCCCCATATCCAAATCCCTTTCACTAATACAAGCGACATACCGCCGCCAAAAATTAAAACGCCTACCACTCCCAAAATCAAAGCGACAATCGTCGCCGTATTCGTCACTTGGCGATTCAATCTACGGAGTTTTTCCAATTTCGTTTCCGGTACGCACGTTTTTTCCTCATACTGCGAGCGAATACTCTCTATTTCCTTTCGTTCCCTTTCCGACGGTGCGGAATAGGTATAATGAAATTCCTTATTTTCCATCGTTTTTCTCTCCTCGTGTTTCTTTCAATTTTTTATTAGCATAAGCAACCATTTGCACGCCAATCCCAATAGAGAGCAAGCTGACCGCTATCCCTGTGAGGGTATTAAACAATGCAACGTTCACGCCATCCGCACTAAACGTACCTAAAAGCGCCGTTTGCAAAGCAAGAATCGACACCGCAGCATCCGCCAAGTTCACGTTCCGTATCGCCTGCACCGTCATATCCGTTTGCTTTCTTGCCTTGAAAAGGTTGATAATCGACATCGTAATCTTATAAAACGCATACGCCGCAAAAGCGTAAATTGTCCAACCTCTATATTCAAATTTTCGATTGGAAAAAATCATTTGCGCAATCGCCGCCGAGAGCGCAACGTTGAGTATCAAAAGCCAAAAACCGCATTTACGATATACCCGTGTACGCGTTGAATCGCTATTCTCACGCTTTTTCGCTCGTTTTCTCCTATGATAGGTGAGTACGCTACCGCGAAGGAGCGCAAGGAAAATATAGTACGCTGCAAGTGCGCCGAACCAGATCGATTTCATCATAATTCCCAAAACGCCGTTGTAGATACCGAATGCAATACTCAACGCAAAAGAAACGATGGTGAAAACGATTGTCCGAAATCCATAATTGCGCAAAAGAGAACGAGTAAACTCGTATTTTTCCGCCCAATTGATCATTCCCTTTTTCACTTTGGGCGCAAAGCGTATCAAGAGGTATACACTATACGCAAGGCTGCAAGCCGCTATTCCAAAAAGAGCATACGCCAAAATCGCCATCGGCATTTTTGAAAAATTGGTGAGCAATACGCAAAGTGAACCGACACACGCCGAAAAAGTAATCAATACGCTCCATACCACCGCCCATTTCGGCGGTCTTTTGAACTTCTCCCAAAAGCTCGAAAACTTAGGCATCGCAAACATCCTTTAAGGTGACCTCAAAACGACTCCCCTTCCCAAGCTCGCTATGCACGGAGATTTCCCCGCCCAAAACGTCCACCACCTTTTTCACGAGCGCAAGCCCCAGTCCGTTTCCTTCCTGCGAGTGAGAAGTGTCCCCCTGATAAAACTTTTCAAAAATACGTGCGCCCGTTTCAGGGGAAATGCCGCATCCTGTATCGGACACTGAAACCACCGCATTTTTGCCTTGTTTTTTGAGCGTAACCTCGACCCTGCCCCCTTCATTTGTGAATTTTACAGCGTTGGAAAGCAGGTTATTCCAAATCAATTCTAATAGAGCAGGAGCGGAATACACTATGACCTCGTCTAAATCGCAAACAAGCTCAATTTGCTTATTTTCCATAAGTTCTTCATAGGCTACGATACACTCCGCCACAAGCGCGGTAAGATCAAAACGTTGATTTTCAGGCTGGATTTTTTGATTTTCGAGCTTGTTGATTTTCAAAATGTTCGTAATCAAATCGGAAAATCGTTTTGCCGCCTGCGAAAGAATTTTTGCATATTTTTGCCGAGATTCTTCGTCCAAATCTTCCTTTTGTAAAAGCTGTGAATAGTTTTGAATCACGGCAAGCGGCGTTTTTAATTCGTGCGAAACGTTGGAAATAAAATCCGTTTTCAAAACTTCCGTCTTTTCCAGCTCCGCCGCAAGCGTATTGATATTTTCCATAATCAAATCATAGCCCGTATATTTTCCATATTCATGATCGGGCTGTAATCGCACCGAAAAATCCCCTTTGGCAATTTTATCCGTCGCTTTTAGGATTTTTTCGACGGGTTTTTCTACCATAAACTTTCGACGAATTACGTCCACCGTCGTACATACAAAGGACAAAATCAATATGTCAATTAAGAGCAATACACCAATTAAAAAATTGTTGTCCGTCTTTTGGATAATAAAATCATAGGATAATACGGCAATTTGAATCACGAGCGCAATGAGAATAAAGAAGAATACCGCACCCCATAAAAAACCGTGTTTTCTGCCCCCTTGCCGCTTCATTTGATCACCGCCTTATAACCAAGTCCGTGCACCGTCACAATCTCAAAGCCGTTGCAATCGGAAGTCTTTTCACGCAGCTTTGCCATATACACGTCCACCGTCCGCGAGGTCGCGGAAGAATCGTAATCCCAAAATTCGTTCATGAGCGCAGAGCGTGTAAACGTCTTTTTCGGGTAGGATAAAAGTTTGAAGAGCAAGTCGAATTCCCGCACCGTCAACGCCAATTCCTCGCCGTCCACGTACGCCGTATGCTCCTCCGCATTCATCGTCAAATTGCCCACCGTCAAACTCTTGCTTTCGGCAATCCCTGCTCGGCGTAAAAGCGCCGCCACTTTGAGCATAAACACGTCCATATCAAAGGGTTTGACAACGTAATCGTCCACCCCCAGCGTATAAGCAAAAAGCTTGGACGGCTTATCGTCCTTTGCCGTCATAAATAAAATGGGGATTTGTTTATCGCTCGCACGAACGTTTTCCGCAAACTCGAATCCGTCCATTTTCGGCATCATAATATCGCTAATAATCATCGAAAAAGCATTGCTTTCCATCGCCGTCAAGCCTTCTTCCCCGTTGTAGCACGCAGTCGGCTCGTATCCCTTTTCACGAAGATACGCACATACCAAACCGTTGATTGCTTTATCGTCTTCTAATACCAAAATTTTCACCATAAACGCATACCTGCCCCACTTTTTTTGCTTATTATACCCTTTTACTATTCGGAAAGTGTTAAGAAAATGTTAAAGTTTTGTAAAACGTACAAAAAGGAAGCGTTTCCTTTCGGGAAACGCTTTTCCAATATGTTCGTGAATTAACGAATAAAATTCGTCATAATTTTGCGTTCTCTTACGGGTTCTAAACCTGCTTCTTTGCCCTTTTCGATACATTTCAAGAGCCAAGCCATATTGTTTCCCAAAATCCGCATCGTTTGCAAGCCTTCTTCGTCTTGCGCCGCTTCCTCTGCGGTGTTGCCGTGAATTTCGTTCCAATAATTCGAG
>JAZORL010000128.1:0-7492 GCA_045656625.1 Candidatus Scatosoma sp.
CCCTGATCGCCTTCTTCGCCTACTACGTAGGAAAGAAGCGCACAGCCAGCGTCAAATTCAATCGTGTCGTTATAATTCTTAAGGATACCGCTAACGGTAATCGTGTCGCCAACCTTAATAAGGTCTGCGCCCTCGCCCTTAAGACGGTAGCACGTAATAGGCTTGTCTTCCTTGCCTTCTACTTCGATGATAACGGTAACGTTCTTGTAGCCGCTGTCATAGGGGGTCTTAACAGTCGTAATCTTACCCGTCAATTCGTATGCGATGGGAAGGGATTCGCCGTTAGCCAAAGCATAAGCCGCGTCTACGATTTCTGCTGCAGAGTTAAGTACTTTTACGAGCATAATTTCGTAAGAAAGCGTTTCCGTAACGTCGCCGCAAGTAATGGTTGCGGTAAGCGTTGCATTTTGCGTGGTTTCCGTAGCCGTTGTGGTGAATTTCGTGCCGTTCAAAGCAAAGTTCGCGCTGTCCGTCGTGATTGCCCAAGTGATGGACACTTCGGGATAGCGGTCACCCTGATCTGCAAGTCTTACAAGGTTATCGCCTGCATAAATAGAGTCAACACCGATTTCTTGCTTGGTATGAGCAACCTTATCTGCAGCAGCAATGTTTGCTTTATCAAGCATCGATACAAGCTTACCAACGTATGTATTCGCGTTATTGATTTCGTTAACGTTCATTGCGCCGAAGGTATAGTAGGTGCCAGACGTACCCAAGAAGAAGGTTTCCGTAGTGCCTTCCGTAGCGTTTGCATCTTTACCGGATTTTACGTGTTCAAGCGTAGCAACTATGGTGCCGTAGTCAGCGTTATACGTAAATTCAAACGTTTGATTTGCGTTTTCAGCTACAACCGTGGAATCCGCAAGGATTGCATTATCGTGCCAGCTACCATTGTTGTAGGTATTCGTCAAACCGATATATTGAACTTTGTCTTCATAGGTGAATTGAAGGTTAAATACGCCTTCCTTGCCATCTACGGGTACAGCATAAACGTCAACGCCGTCTTCAAAGGTTTCGCCGTTGCTTGCGTTCGTGGTAGCCAAATAGTAATCTTTCATTTTACCTACAAAGAACAAATCGTTCTTTTTCAAGGCTTGATACATATAAAGCTTATATGCTTGATCTGCTACAGGAGCTGCCGTGATAGGGCTAAGAACTGCCGTAGGAGCAGCCTTCAAAGTACGTCTGAAGGGAACGTTAATCGACGTACCGTCGGGAGCGCTGAGTTTTGCAATCAAGTTGTATTCAAAATCAGCCGCCAAACCGGTATTAACGTCTACGTAGGTCGTGTCAGCACCACGATCCAAGACAACGTTCTCCGTCGCATTCGTCGACCATTCCAACGTGTAGACAACGCCGTTAACTTCGTAAGAGTTAGGAAGCTCGTAATTTTCGCGTCCCTCGTCTTTGGTCGGGTACTTGCCATAAATCGCGTTCTTTGCCGCATCCAAATTGTATGCGGGGATTTCAACGGAGCTGTCGGAGCCTTGGTTGGAAGAATCAGCTTTCTTATCATCCAAGCAACCGGTCAAACACGTGAGCCCAGCAAGAAGCGCAAGCAAACCAGTGAGTTGTTTTTTCATTATAGTTTCTCCTTATATAAATTTTTCTTGTTTTTTAATAAATGATTAATGGAACGTAACGTTATTCAAGCTAAAAATACGAATTTGAGCTTCGCCGCTGAACATATCCAAAACGCCTTGTACGTCAATCGTTTTATTCGCGAAAGTGGATTCCGTCACCAACGTATTGTCGGCATTTTTCAATACGGAAGTCCGCACGACTACTTCTCTGCCATCCACTTGACAATAAAGAGTGATTGCGCCTTTGTCGTCGCTTTCGTTGTTCGTCGTGGTGTACATACGAGTTACTTTCAGGTTCTTCATCGAAATCGTCGTTGCTTGTGCCGCATCAATGAATGACAACGTCTTCGTCGTTTCAATAGGGGAGCCATCTTCGTCTTCTTTCGTAATCTTAACATTGACGTTGCTCATATATTTCGCAACAGAAGTTTCCGTATATTGAGCTGCGTGCTTTTCGTTATCAAGCAACTTTGTATTATCAGGATCGTCGGGAAGGTATGCGTTATATTTTACGTCGCTTACTTGCCAAGATTGCCCCGTTTCCCAATAGGTTAAAACGCCAACGACTTTAATACGGTTGCCAACGCTATAAATCTTTTTACCAAAAGAATCGAGCGTGTAACCGTAATAAACGTACACACCGAAGGTAAGCCCCGTTTCTTCGTCATAGTCTTCTACGTAAACGCCTTCGCCTCTGAAATTCGTAATAACGCCTTCAAAAGCAATTCTTTGATCTTTATACGAATCAAGGTTTGTACGCAGTTCTTTCAAGTCGATTTCCTGCGCCGCGCCGTAATAATAATCGGGATCCGGTTCCGAGGAATGGATATGAAGCTTTTGTTCAGATGCGGAGTTAACAGCTTGAACGCATACGTTACCGTAACGAGTTTCGCTGGATTTAGAACCGACTGCCAGGCCGTTTTGTAAAATTTCGATATTCAAGTTACGGTAGGTTGCAGAATCCGCCGTTTTATACCATACCCAGACGAGATAACGCTCCCCAGTCGAGTCGGCTTCCCAAACATTACCGTCTGCTTGCAATACGATAGAGGTAGCAGATTTGAGCTTATCCGACGTAAAACGTGACGCGCATTTTCCCCATTCTTCAATAGCGCCCGTGGATTCGGGCGTATTTACGGCAAGATATCTTGCTTTCAAAACGCTTCCACCAGGGAAAGAAGTGCCTTCGGGGACGTAAAAGTGCGTGGTGTCACCATCAATATACGATTTCACCGTTACGTTCATCGTCAAGGAGTTTTCCATATCGAGCGTGACGGATGCAGCGTAATCGATAGGCTCTTTAGAGCCAGAATCTTTGCTGCTGTCGCCGCCGCAAGCGACAAGACCCAAGGCACAGCCAAGGATCATGCCGATTGCAAGAAACAATGATAAAAATTTCTTTTTCATAAAGTTACCTTACGTGATTATGCACCGAAGAAGAATTCGAGTTCGTTTTCAATCGAATCTTTCATGCAGCTCTTAATGAACGAGCGAACGTCTTCTTGAGCTTTGGGAGTCGTCAAAATTTTAACAACAAGTTTGCCGACTTCGTCACGAGCTTCAGAAGAGCCGTTAAATGCAGGGGAGGTGAACGTGTAATCCTTGATTAGAATATTCATCTTAACGCAGCTTGCTTGTACGTTGTCGTAGCCGTTTGCGGTTGCAAGGAATTCAGCGTATACAGGGTTCTGTTCAACCGATTTAATAACGGGAGCATAACCCGATTGCGAGGAATAATTTGCTTGAAGGGGAACGTAAGAGGTCATCCATTTAGCGAAAAGCCAAGCTGCTGCAACTTCTTGCTCGTCGGACTTTTTGAAGATACAAAGGGAAGGACCTTGCGAAATCATCTTCGGATTGTTGGAATCTACTTGAGGAATGGGCGCTACGCCTACTTCAAAGCCGTATGTTATTTCCGACCCTTCACCAACTTTAGGAGTTTGGTAAGATGCACCTGCGGAGGAACCGATCGTCATATACGTTTTCATCTTGTCAGGATCAAGCTCCGTGAAAAGCTCGGAGGTATAGCTCGTATAGATTTCTTCCGTCGTTACGTAGCCCTTTTCATACCAACGCTTCATCATTTCGACGGATTCCCAGTTTTGTTCGTTATTGAAAAGGAATTTTTTGCCGGTGGAAGAGGTATAGGGCGCGGCCTTTTGTTCTGCCATCGTGATGAACCAGTTTGCTTCGGAGTCGTAGCCAAGAGGAATGTTGTTAGGCTCTGCCTTTTTAATCGTTTCGCAAAGCGTTTCCATTTCTGCCCACGTCGTCGGAACTTCGTAGCCTTTTTCATCAAAGTAGGTTTTGTTGTAGTACAAAACTTCCGTAGACTTCGCATAAGGCAAAGCGTAGGTCTTGCCGTCGCCGAACACACGGCCTTCGTTCAAATAAGTAGGAACAAGGTCTGCCAATTGTTCGTCGGTATAGCCGACCGTTTCCGTCGTACCGTCTGCTCTTGTAACAACCATATCGCTGGTCATGAAATCATCAAGGACGAGCACTGCCTTCGAGTTGTTATAAAGAGCAACGTGGTCAGCATAGCAAAAAGCAAGGCTGGGCGCGCGGCGATTGGTAAGCTCGGTGGAGATTTGATCGCGCAAGTCGGGATAGCCGCCAAGGCTTTCGTGTTCAATTTTAATGTTAGGATACATTTTATTGAATTCGGGAATCCACGTATCTAATACCCCGCGCAAGTTTTTACCCATCGTATGATAGAAGGTGACCGTTTGCTTGCTTCCGTCGTATGCAACAACGTCAATGTCACCCGTTACAACGTTGCCGCCTTTTTTACCGCACGATGCCATAGGAACAGCAGTACCTGCAATAAGGAGCGTCGACATAACGCCACAAAGAATCTTTTTCATTTTGTTCATAGAGTTGTACTTCCTTTATATATTTTTATTATTTTTAATTTTGGGGATAGAAATTAGCCTTTGATACCGCTTCTCGAAACGCCCTTCATAATGTATTTTCTAAGGCAGATGAACACCATGAATAACGGAGCGGATACCGTTGCAACGGCAGCCATTTGCAAAGGGATACTTTGAACGCCACCCGTTGTGCCGTCTTCCGTAAGCGTAAGGTCACGCAAGCCGTTCGTAATCAACTTATGCGCATCGTCGTTTGCAACCAAACGAGGCCACATATAGGTATTCCAAGCGCCCATCATCTTCAAAATCGTAATGGAAATCAAAGTGGGAAGGGCAAGAGGAATCATAACCTTCCAAAGGTATTTAAGGTCCGTTGTACCGTCTACTTTTGCCGCTAAATACAATTCGTTGGGGATTTGCATAAAGTTTTGCTTTAATAGATATATATAGAAGACGCTTACCAAGAAAGGTATAATCAAAACTTTATAGGAATTAAGCCAGTCTAAATCCGCGACGGTCCCGTAGTTGGTGATGGTGAAAAGCTCGCCTGGGATCATCATCGTTGCAAGCAAGAAAGCAAAGAATACGTTTTTGCCCTTGAATTCCAGTCTTGCAAAAGCAAATGCGGAAAGAACGGTGATAATCAAGGAAAGGATCGTTGATACGATGCCAACGTAGGTCGTATTTAAGAAGAGACGACCCAAACCACCTACCTTGAAAGCTTTTGAATAGTTATTCCATCGAATATCCTTCGGGAAGAAGGTCGGCACAGCTTCGTTGTACTCATTCACCGATTTTAAGGAGGAAATGAGCATCCAATAGAAGGGGAATAATACGGTCAATGCTATCAAGCTCAAGAAGAGATAGATTGCAGTAGTGATAACAATTTTGCCTACTTTTTGTTTCGTAGAAACTTGCGACATATTGCGTGCGTGCATCACAATATCGGCGGAAGCGGCTACCTGTTCAGGCGTATTCGTCGTTTCTTCTACAGGGGCAAGCATATCTTCCGTTTGAGAAATATTTTCTTTATTTTCCATACGTTGCCTCCTTAATAATGCGTTTTCTTTTTACTTACGTAAAGGTTGATCATCGTGACGACGAAGATGATGCCAAAAAGAATCAACGCCGCCGCACTTGCAAGCCCTTGGCTTGATTTAATGGAATCGTAAATAAACCCAACCATGGTATTCAATCGTCTAGGGGCGTCCTTGGGACCCATTGTATCGTTTACGCCGCCGAATACACCGACAATACTTGAATATTCCTTGAAGCCGCCGATAAAGCCTGTGATAACGACGTAAGCGATCATCGGGGAAAGAAGGGGAACGGTAATTCTCGTAAATACGCGCCAACGGGGAGTGCCGTCGATTTTTGCCGCTTCGTAATATTGCTTGTTCACGCTTTGCAAGCCGCCCAAAAGAATGAGAATTTTGAATGGCAACGCATTCCATACAATATAAATAACCATAACCGTTATGTTTGCGGCATAGGAAGAGCCTTCGTTTATGAAATTGATTCGTTTCGCACCAAAGAGCCCTAAAATGTTATTGATGATACCTTCCGTTTGAATAATTTCACTCTCATAACCAATTTGCGAGCCTACGATATTAAACATTGATGCGAATACCATACCGATTGCAATAGAATTCGTTACGTAGGGCAAGAAGAAAATGGTTTGGAAAAATCTATTCAAAGGCTTGATTGCGTTCAAGCAAACGGCAATCAAGAGGGCTAAAAAGGTGGAAATGGGCACGGTGAGTACACACAAAAGCAGTGTATTTTTTAAGCATTGAGTAAATCTTTTATATTCAAACACCTTTTCGAAATTGCCAAGCCCAAATTCGAAGGTCATACCCCCAATTTCACTATTGCGGTCATAACCTTCCAGGAAGGAAATTCTTACCGTATTGATAATCGGCCATACGGTAAAGACAAGCAATAAAATAATGGCAGGGGAAAGATATAACCATCCTTTCCATTTATCAAATTTCAGTTTTTTGCAAACGAAAGTGCGGAAAAACGCTTGATGAATCCAAGCAACGAAGAACGTTTCCCAGACCCATTTTTTACAAAACGTACCCCAAATTCCGTCTACGAAAACCTTTTTCATAGTAGCGGAAAATTTCGACATAACTTATTCCACCTCTGCTTCTACGTTTTCTTCAACGGGAGCTTCTACTACCGTTTCTTCGGATTCTGCAGGTTCTTCAACTACGGGAGCGGTAGGAAGATTAAGACCTTCTACGCCGAAATAGATTCTTTCTTCCGTTTCGGAATTGAAAAGGAATACTTTATGAGGTTTCAACGAGAAGTTTACGGTTTGCGCCGTCAAATCAATCTTGTTGTCTGCGTCAACAATCGAACGAACGATAGGATTTACCGATGCGGTATGAGTAGACACGATGCTCACGTCACGGCCCATAACTTCCAAGTTGGAAAGCGCGCACTTCAAAGCGCCGTCTGCGCAAGGGATAAAGCCTTCGGGACGAATGGCAACGTATACGTCTTTATTTTCAACGCCCGTGATATCCATCACAGCGTCTTCGCCGATATAGAGCTTGCCTTCTTCTACGCGACCTTTGAATACGTTGATAGGGGGCGTACCAAGGAATTTCGCTACGAAAAGGTTTACAGGCGAATCGTAAATATCTTGGGGTTTGCCGACTTGTTGCACAACGCCGAGCTTCATAACGACGATAATATCGGAGATACTCATTGCTTCTTCTTGGTCGTGCGTTACGAATACAGTCGTGATCCCCGTTTCTTTTTGAATTCTTCTAATTTCTTCACGGGTTTGCAAACGCAAACGAGCGTCAAGGTTCGAAAGAGGTTCGTCGAGCAGTAATACGCGGGGCATTTTAACAAGTGCGCGTGCGATTGCGACACGTTGTTGTTGACCACCGGAAAGTTCGTTTGGTTTGCGGTCCATAAGGTCGTCAATTTGAACAAGACGAGCCGCTTCCAATGCTCTTTCCAACATTTGTGCCTTGGTAAGTTTGTCATCGCCCTTCAAGTTTTGCAAAAGTCGGATCG
>JAZORL010000129.1:0-3100 GCA_045656625.1 Candidatus Scatosoma sp.
CCATCGGGTGTATGCCTACGTAGCGATAATTCCGCTCCTTTTTGTAAACGGCATTTTCCACGATCGATTTCACACCGCAAATATCGGATACGAGCGCTCCGTCTTTGAATTTTTCAGTTTCTAAAACGGAAATCGTCGCCATAGGCGGAATCGCAATAAATACTACGTCGTAAAGAGAAATATCCGTCGCAATTCCTTGTATATATCCCTTTGCAAGGGCATATTTTACAGCGGATTCGTCTTTGTCCGTACCGTCAACTTGGATTCCTGCTTTTGTGAGCGAGGCACAAATCGAACCACCAATAATACCAAGCCCTATTACCGCTACCTTTTTCATAAAATACTCCTAAAATTATGCTCTTTTCCTTATTTTATCACACTCAATCGAAAAATTCAAGCGTTCGCATAAAAAATAAAGGAAGGAACATATATCCCTCCTCTATTTTGCTCAATCTACCTTCTCCAAACGCTTGCTTTCGTATTTTTCTTTTGTCGCATTACCGCCGCGAATATGTCGTTCACTTAAATTTAGATTCAAAATCTCACGCACTTGTTCAAATAAATCAATATCAATATATTGCAAACGTTCGGAAACGTCTTTATGTACCGTAGATTTACTAATGGAAAAATGCGCGGAGCACGCCCGTACGGTACAGCCCGTTTCGACGATGTATTCCGCGCATTTTAATACCCTTTGTTCAATATAATCCCACAAAATCCCGACCTCCGTAATTGATTACGAAATATATTATGTCGGTTTTTCGCAGTTTATAACTAATTTTACCCGTCTCTTTCGATTAATCCGCTTTTTTATACGGCATCGGTATAACCGCTTTCACGGAATCCTCCGCATAACGCAAAACTCTCTTTGCGCGAGCGCTTTGTACCGAGATGAAGATATCTTCGCTCGAAAGCTCGGATACGGCATTGTTCTTTTCTACAACTGCAAGCATATAAGGTACGGTGACGTACGAAGCACAAATTACGCTTGCCCCCTCACGCAAACCTACGACCATTGAACCCTTTCGATAACGCTTCGACGGCTCGACTTGCGAAGAAATAACCCTCTTGAATTTCCCTTCGTCCGTAGCGATAATAATCTCGCCCTCGCCGTTGATTTGGGTCATTAGTACGACTTCGTCCGTTTCACGGAGCTGAATCCCGCGCACGCCCGTTGCAATTCTGCCTTGGACAGGGATATCGTCCTTTAATGCGTTCAAGCCGATACCCTCTTTCGTGACGATGATAATAGTATCCTCTTCGTCCGTTTCCGCTTCCACGTTCAAAAGCTCGTCGCCGTCGTTCAATTTCACTGCTTGGAAGGAATCCTTGCGTTGCTCGTATTCCATCCAATCCGTCTTCTTGATCATACCCTTCTTGGTGAAGAAGAGCAAGTTGCCATATGGCATACGTTCGCCGACTTCGAAAAGGGCCACTACTCTTTCACCCATTTCCGCATCTTTCGAAAGTTCGCGCAAAGAAAGTCCTTCATCCGAGAGCTTACAATCAAGCTTTGCTTCGGAAATGTCAAGTTTATGACAGTTCCCATAGTTCGTAAACGCAAAAATACGTTTATCCGTCACCGTTTTGAGGAGTTGACGAGCGACAAGCGACGGCTTGAAGCGACTGTTGTCAATCGGCTTTTCCAATGCCTCCACCTGTTTACCCGTCAAGACCTTGAATTTCTCGTCCTCGGTATACACGAGAGTACATTTTACACCAGCTTTCTGCTCCGTAGCCGTAGCAAGCATACCGTCCGCCTCTTCTCTTGTATAAATAAGCTTTGATTTTCTCGGCGAAGGATAGCTGTTTTTAATTTCCGTAATTTCTTCCTTGACAACCTGCAACTGCAAATCCCCATTCTTCGAAATTGCGGTAAGCTTTTTAATCGTCTTTTTAAGCTCCTTCAACTCGTTTTCAAGCTTGTAAATTTCCAGCTTGGTCAAGCGAGCAAGTCTTAAATCCAAAATCGCTTGCGCTTGCGCTTCGGTGATCGTGAATCTTTCCATGAGCTTGGCTCTTGCGTCGGCGGTGCTTTCGGATTTTTTGATAATTGCAATAACTTCGTCAATGTTTTGAACGGCAATAATCATACCTTCCAAAATATGACTGCGCTGCTCTGCTTGGCGCAAATCAAACAACGTGCGGCGTTTTACGACTTGTTGCTGATATTTCACGTAATGGCGGATAATTTCCATCAAGCCAAGCTGTTGAGGCTTACCATCGGCAATCACGACCATATTAATACCGAACGTGACTTCCAAATCGGTGTATTTATACAAGCATTTCAAAATACCGTTAATATCCGCATCTTTCTTTACTCGGATAACGGCACGCATACCGCTTCTATCCGATTCGTCGGCAACGTGGTCGATTCCCGCAAGCTCGTCTTCCTTTTCTTCGCAAAGCTCTACAACCTTTTTCAAAAGCTGCGCTTTATTTACCTGATAAGGCAATTCCGTAATCACGAGATTCGTTTTGCCGTTATCCGTCTTTTCAAGAAGAATTTTCGCACGGAGCGTAATTTTTCCACGCCCCGTTTTATAGGCTTGAATCAGCTCGTTTGCGATGATTAAACCACCCGTAGGGAAATCGGGCGACGGAATAAATTCCATCATTTCCTCAAGCGAAATCGCAGGATTATCAATGTATGCGACCACACCGTTAATAACTTCTTCCAAGTTATGCGTAGGAATATTCGTTGCAAGCCCTACCGCAATACCTGAAGCGCCGTTTACAAGCAAGTTCGGGAAACGTCCGGGCAAAACGTCCGGTTCTTTTAAGCTATCGTCGAAGTTAAAGGAAAACGAAACGGTTTCCTTATCAATATCACGCAAAAGCTCTCACGCCAAAGGCTCCATTCTCGCTTCGGTATAACGCATTGCAGCAGCAGGGTCGCCGTCAACCGAACCAAAATTCCCGTGTCCATTGACAAGCGTTTTTCCCATATTAAAGCTCTGCGCCATACGCACCATTGCATCGTATACGGAGCTATCGCCGTGCGGGTGGAATTTACCCATGCAGTCACCGACGATACGAGCACACTTCTTGTGCGGTTTATCAGGGGTAAGCCCCATTTCGTTCATCGTATAAAGTATAC
>JAZORL010000130.1:0-21601 GCA_045656625.1 Candidatus Scatosoma sp.
TTTAAAAAATTTGAAAAAAATACTATTCTCATAAATTATTTATACAGTTTCCTACTTGTTAGTCAATAAGAAAATTATATGCTATCTTCGATAAACAATCTATCCTTGTTATATCGTTTATTATGTTTATACTCTTTCCGAAAAATCTTAATAAACTTTTTCTTAAACCTACTAACAATAGATTTTTTCTTCTTCTCTTTTTTCTAAAAACTTTAAATTTGCTTTGTAATCCACTGCGTCAGCTCGCTCATACAAATATTCCATTATCGTTATCTTTCCATTGGCCAATAACGCTTTTGAAAAGCCATCTTACACTCTTCATCTAATTTTCAAAACCATTTTGAATTGATTCTTGTACCCCTGAAAAAGTACTAATAATCTAATCAAATGGATATGCACTATTTCTTAATCCGCCTTTTTCTAACATCATCGCAACGCCACAAGAACTACCAAGCGAAATAATATGTTTAAACTTTCTTCCCATATTTTACCTGAACAAGCTCCAAATATTGTGTATTTTCTGTTTTAAAGGCTCCCATTTAATGCCGCCATATTTTTTCAAAAGCGGTTTTACACCATTTTGCTCATACTCCGTCCAAAATGCTTCTCTAGTCTGCGGTCGATTCGTTGGCCTATATATTTGCGGTTGTTTTGCCGTCTCAATACTTCCTGCAATTCTTTCGCCCTCAATTCGTTCAAAAAGCGTGTGACCTTTTTCCGTATTGACAAGAACCATAGATACTCCCAAAGAATCCTCAAAGCTCTTATCCAAATTTTCCAAACCCCAATAATCACTGATGGTTAAATCTGAAATACGATTTTTCGTAGTATAAGGACAAGTATAACAACTTTCCCTCGTAATATTATCAGAATAATAAACGTTCATAAATGCGCAGAGTTTTTTATCGTTCTTTAACTCCTGCCCGTTTGCCAGCTTTGCATAACAAGAGCTCCCGCGCCATGAAATCTCTTTACTGCGGAACTTATATTCCGCAATACCATCCCCCACCTCTGTTTGAAGCCACTCTAAATACGTTTTATAAAAATTAGGGGACGGCACGCCGTGACAAATAATATCCACTGTATACAGTTTCTCTTGGGGAAGTTTTTTTGTTTTCACAAAACGTAACATCCCGTCTACTTGGCAAGGAGTCCCAGAAAAAAGCACCTTTCTTCCCTGTTCCAAATCCTCGGAAATTTGCCCATAACAAGTCGCTGTATCGCTTGGAAGATACTTTGTGCCTTGTATTTTGCTCAATCCATCAGCCGATTCTCCACGGATATGTACCACCGAAAAATCATCCGTTTGGGATGCGCCATAAAATACACCGCCGTTTCTTATAATTGCTGTTGCTAACGCCGCAAACGCACCGCCCGACGTACTGTTTTTACGAAGCTCATCTTTTGCCTTGAACGCGTACACGGTAGGCTCATTTTGATTTTTCGCCGTCTCATTTAAAGCTGGGCACACCTTCTTGCACATACCGCAATCCGTGCACTTACTTTTATCAATGACTGCCGTCAAAAATCCCTCTTTCGATTCAATCAATCGAATTGCGTCAAATTTGCAAACCGCATTGCAAGCAGAACACCCAACACAATGCAAACCAGCCAAAGACTCCTTTTTAGCCCTCATCGCATTATCCAAAAACGTTTTTGAGAATTGCACATATTCTTGCAAAAGCTTGTTGCTATTGTCATAATCTATTTCAGGAAAATCTTCTTGCACCGTATCCGTTATCAAGCGATCTAATAAACCAACCTTTCCAAGTAGATTGACTATTCTCGAGCCCCCTGCCTTGTTATCAACGATATAAAAATCTTTTTGAAATATTAAAGAAAACGCTGTACCGTGAAAGGAATTTGTGAATACCGTTTTAGCATACTGAAAACTGCTTAAAAACTCACTCGGACCAAATGTCGTCATTTGCCTATGTTTCGCATTTCTATCTTTCGCTGAACAAATTTCTATTAACTCAACGTTATGCCTTTCTGCATATGCTTTCGCAATAGTCGTCAGAGTATCATTGTGAACCACACTATATAAAAGAATATAATCTTTTTTGAACAAGCGTTTTGTTGCCACATCTTCATAATCAATTTTATCCAATAAGAATACAGGATCACATACAGTTTCCATCTTCTTTCCCGTCAACGAAGAAATATATTGTGCCGTATTCTCTTCTCGAACAGAACAGTAATCCAACTCGCACACTAATTTTTTAACCTTTTCTTCATCTTCAGATTCGAATTTATCCTTTCCTACACTCGCCGCATAAGAAACTTTCATCTTAACGCCATTGATTGCACTAAAGAAAATAGGATTAATTCCATCAGTAATCGAAGGATTCCAAATTTGGTCGCTACCACAAATCACTGTATCCAAATGTAAATTGACAATATCTTGTATTGTCCCACATGGTTTTGTCATTTTAACGTGCTTCTTGCGGAATTTTGCAAAGGCCTTTAATCTTTTACTTTTCCAAGGCGCAGACAAAGCAAGCGCGACGGCCAATTTAATTTTCCGGGAAAAACTTTTATTCTTTTCCGCATCCCAAGACTGTTTCAGCCATGAGAATAAATGCGCACTCTTTTCATGACTCGGCAAGGTATAATCAATCACACTACAATCAAAGCCCTGCTTATTCAAATATTTACAGCTCGCAAATGCCTGCAAGTTTGCACCGTAATTCACATTTTTATGTACAGTAATAATCCCTATTTGTTCTTTTTTCATTATATTACCCTTTGTTTTTAAGGACTTTCTTCGGACAAGGCAGCAATCTCCCCTTGCCCATCAACGATTTTCATTTCATCCAAACTGTCAGCAGTGAGTTCCCCTTTTTGTCCACCTTGCTTACTCGCCTTATTCTTATCTTTCATTGACATAAACATTTTAATAATCTTTTTATGCAAAATAAGAACAGCCAACAAGACCGCCACCAGCAATCCAAGTCTCGCCCAAAAAATATCATGAAAGATTATTGAATACCCCATAACGACGAGATACGAAACGATAATCAAGAAAAACCAACGCAAATCTACAATTTGCTTCAAATTTTTTTCATATTTTCTCACAATAAAATAGCACAACAACATTTGCAGCATACTGCAACCAAGAGTTGTATATCCTGCCGCTAAATAGCCAATATACTTTATTCCGAAATAGTTAGTAACAATGTTTACCACAGCGCAAATGATTGTGATCAAAGACATCTCCCATGTCTTCTCGTAATAAAACATTATATTTCCTAAAGTCCCGTAAATAAAAGAGAAAAGTGTAGCCATTGCCAAAGGAGGAATAAACCAAACAGCATCAAGATATTCCTTCGTTGCAAAAATTAAAATCCCCTCTTTGGCAAAGAGAACAACACACGCACAAACAACAGCAACCAACATCGTACAAACTGTCATTACGTTTTTTAAACCCGTATATTGCTTAGCCTTAATTGATTGTAAGGTGAAGGGAATCAAAGCAGAATTAATTGCCTGCGTAATGATACTTACTAGACCCGTGATGCTATGTGCAATACTGTATATGCCAGCACACGCCATACTCACTATTCTGTCGATCATTAATTTATCACTTGAATTCAACAATATTGACGATAAATAATGTGGAAGAAGAGGAAGATTAAACTTTAAAGCATAGCCCCAATATTGCTTACTTGCAAATTTCTTGCCTTTAACGTACGTGATTACACAAATAACGGCACCAAAGATTATCCCTGCTAACCCTGAACCTATCAGTTTTGCAAATACTGCGTGATCAGGGAACAGCAAAACACCTATAATTGCAATTGTCGGGTTTAAAACTGCACTTAACAATGTATAGGCTATTACACCTTTATATGCGTATATATATCGTCTACGCATCAACCAAAATGTAACGACGGCGTTCGTAAACGTTTGCAACCACATAAACGCCAAAAATAGATTATTTAATCCAAATAGCGAGGGAAACAGTGTATTAATAATAATACATATCGAATATACGATTACAGAACAAATAAACGAAAGCGTAAGCATACAGGACGTAAACGCATTAATATCATCTCCGTATTTTGCTTGCGCAATATTAAAAACTCCACCCGCCAAAGAAAGGGTTGCAAAAATACTGATAACTCCTTCCCACGTTACAAAAACGCTGGTTGCACCGTAGTCCGCAACTTCCATTAAGCGCGTAAAAATCGGCGTCGTAATAAACGAAATGCCCTTTAAGACAACGTTAGAGACAACGAACCAAAACGATGCTTTTGCTACTGGTGATAAACTATTCAGTTTTCGAAATAATGCTTTTATCTTCCCTATCATCTTTCAAAACACTTTTCAATTTCTTGCATAATCTCTTGGTTATTAGACAAGCCCTTTACAGGCGTTTGCGCCATTCTTGCACGCTTTTGAGGATTATCTAATAAGTATTTTACGCCACGGTAAATATCTTCCGAGCGTCTCTCTACAACAATACCGTTTTCTTGATCCTCTATCATTTCCAAATTGCTAGGGATATATGTCACCACAACAGGCTTCTTAAAATATTTTTCCTCAAATACAGCAACTGAATACCCTTCATAACTCGATGGTTGCACGCAGATATCCGCACTATTGATATACGTATATGGATTGGAACAGTTTCCAAGTAAAATAAAGTTATCCTTTACTCCATACTTTTCAATTTCTTTTTCGATTTCGGCACGAAAATCGCCTTCACCTGCCACGTACCATTTAATTTTATAACCTTCATCAAGCAAACGCTTACATGCAGGCACGCACAAATGGAATCCCTTTAGCTCAACCAATCTACCAACGGATAAGATTTTTATTTCATCTCCTGCCATATTATTTGGTTCTTGCGCCAAACGATTGATTTCATCATAATTCAACAAGCTAGGCAAAATAATGCACTTAAATTTATCTGTAAAATCGGGATATACTTCTTGTAAATTACATAACGAGTTTTGCGATACGGTAATTATAGTATCAAGTTTTTTGAAAGCGTTTTTATCCAACTTTTTATTGTTGTTGATTTTCTTGATATCCGTATGAATCCAACCAAGCTTTACGTCTGCATTCACACAATCCGCAACGTAATAACAAGCCGAGCCTTCTTCAAAGCCGATGGCAACGTCGTAATGCTTGTCTATTTGAAGCATCGTTTTTTTCATGTTTTTCCAATCGTTTAAGGTAAATTCTTTATTACCGAAACGAAGGCGAAGAAAGCGTCCTATACGGTATAGTGCCAAGTCAAACTTATTCTTTTTTAGCAAAGTTTTTACACTATTCCCGAAAGAACGGTTATAAACGTCTGCGTAATAGGGTGAGTCGGATAATAAACAAACGTGTTTATTCAGTTTTTTAAGCAAATCCCTGCCTTCGTTGAAAAGATATAAATCCACTTCATAACGCTCGTAATCGAAGTTATCGCAAAGATTGGTTAAGCATTTTTCCAAGCCCCCCATCGAAAGACTGCTTGAAACAATCAATATCTTTTTCATTCTTCTCTCCGCATTTCATCTATTTTATCCATCAATGTGTCCGATTTTCCCAGTACTAGCTTCCTACAAAACATATATCCGCAATCTTTTAATTCGTTAAAATCTTCTTCGATAAAAACAGAAGTATCAATATCATAATGATGGTAATGCAATGGCGCCCAACCAAAATGCTCCGTAATCTCGTGTTCATTGCCTCCTTGTATCGTATTCATCCTAAGACTCGAGTTGAAAATGATGGTTTGCCAATAAAGCTCTACTGCCGCAAAGGCTGTTTTCATTCTTTGGTTGTATTTTTTATCATGCAAGTAGGTGTTGATCAGAAGTTCCGCACCGCTACGCGTAAAGGCCGATAACATTTGCCCAAAAAAAGGGTCAACCAATTTTCCCCCCAAGGGAACCCTTAACTCTTTTCTTTGAAAATTTTTGGTTACAAGTCGATACATCAACCCTTTATATGCTCGTTGTAAAAATGTGTTTCTAAACGGATTGTCCAAATACCAACGCTTTAACACTTTATTTTTATCAGTTGCAACAGTTGAAGTAACAATATTATACGCCATTATGTACTCGGTATCTGCATTTCCCTCAAACACTTTTATAATCTCCGAGTTCTTCATCAACGGATAATCTTGTGCTGTTAAAAACACAAAACGATCATATTTTTCTGTAGACTCATAAGCTTCTTTTAGTAAGAGTATATACGCTTTTACCATCGACCATCCCGCCCACGTAACATTAATGCGTTTTCGCAAAAAATGAACAGCCGACTCATTTTGAAGCAATTTATAAAATGGCTCACTATCACTTTTTTTGTCTATGTTGATATAAAAATCCCCCGTTTCTTTTAAACAATTTACTAACCGAAGCAACTGTTCAGGATCTTTATGCGTCAGCAAAATATAGGCAATTTTCATATTAACTCCTTGTGTATAAAATCTTCAGGCATAATAGCTGTAAACGATTTGAAATAACAATTAACTACGGCTGAAAATATTTTTTATTAAGTATAACAATCTAGCAAGCACAAACGAATGTGTCGTAATACGCAAAACCGTTTTTTCTTTTTTTGATAAATATAAATCTTTTTTAATAGCTGTTTTTTTACTTCTTAAGTCTTTCTTATAGCCATTGAGTTCTGCCTTGTATTGTTTCCTTTCTTTACTTGTTAAACTAATTGCTAATAAATAATACATTTTTAACAAATAATAGCTTTGTGCGTCTTGCAAGTCATAGTTAAAATCTTTCAAATATTCACACGCCTTATCGTAAAAGCATATCGCATCAAAATATATCGAGCCGCCTTTACTACGGGTAACGCTCCCTTCACTGGTTACACAATTATAGAAAGGATACCTATAAATCGCGGTCCCGCTTGTTTTTGTTAACAAGCAAATTGTAAAATAAAAATCCTCAACACGTTTTCCTTCAGGAATATTCAACCCTTTAATATACTCTGCTCTTATGATACGCGTAGCCAAACTAACATTTCCCTTACGCAAGAAAATGGCACGAATGGCATCCTCGCTACTTTGCACTTCCAAAATCCCGCTATCGTCATCTTTTTCGAGTAAGGATAATCTAGAATCATACACTTTAGCCAGACATTCTATAGTCGGTAAATTTTTTTCTTCCATAATTCCAATCAAGGTTTCAAATGAATTTATATCATGGAAATCATCCGCATCACAAAAGCCTATATACTCACCCGTAGCGTGTTTCAAGCCATAATTTCGAGCAGAAGAGGCTCCACCGTTTGGTTTATCAAATACTTTTATTCTTTCGTCTTGTCCCGCAAGTTTTTTGCATAATGCAAGGCTATTATCTTTAGAACCATCATTAATTAATAATATTTCAGTGTTCTTATAGGTTTGAGAAATTAGACTGTTAACACATCTTTCCAAAAACTTTTCGGCATTGTAAATTGGTATAATTACACTTAATTTCTTTTCCATTTTTTACGCCCCCTGCCAAATGAATTGATAATTGGTGCCTATATTACGATAAATAAACAACACCAAACAAGCCAAAATCAACAACCATTTCAAAAAACTAGATAACCTATCTTTATCGTATTTAATCGCTTGAGAAAAATAGATATATAAACCGAAAATATAGTAGTAGCTGATACGCTCGGCCGTACGAGAAACCAATCGCAATAACCAGAAAATAACTGTCAGGAAAGATAAATGCAAAATAACGTTTTCAGTTTTTTTCTCCCCCTTTTTATCATAAGTCATAAAGAAACAGAATGCAAATATCACAAATATAAACAGCATGAATATCCCGCCGTTTCCCGTTTCTTCAACGCCATACTCATACCCCAAGAGCTGATTAAATAAATCTTGAAATGCTGTAAAACCTAACACGAATACAGCAGCCAAAATCACATAAACAAATATAGCCCAATCATATTTTTTAATGGCACAAAGCGGATAGATAAGCAAGAAAACAAGCGCCGATTTATGGAAGAAATATGCCAATACTACCAAAAATATAAATCTAATTGGCTTTTTATCCTTAACAAAATCCACCGCCAATAAGCAAAGTACCATCGCAAGCGCTTGACGCAAACCCGTTTCAAAAAAGGCATACGTACCAAGCGTTATAAACAAGAAAAAGAACACAAAGGGATTTTGTGTATATTTAAAGGAAAAACGCATTAAAATACCAAAAATCACCAAAGCGTTAATCAAGAAATAGAAGGTATAGCTACTGCTAAATAACGAGATAATTTTCGTATAAACACGGAAACCGATTTCAAAACGCATTGATTCTACGTCGAATAGCTGCGCCCAAGAATACTTTCTAATTTCCTTTTGAAAAAACCGCACGTAACCGATAGTATCCGCGCCAATATACTTATATCGCAAAACAAACAGCAAAAACATAGGTAAGATTGCCACCACAACCATACCTATTTTAAATTTTTTCTTTTTTTCTTCCGACAACTTATTTAGCTTAATCCACCAATCGTGAAAAGCCCAACAAAGCAATGGAAATATTGCCGCTAATCCGTAATAAATCATTTATCGTTCTCTCTTATGCTTTTATAAATCTCTAAATATTTTTTATAGCACTCGTTTTTATCAAACTTATGCTCTTGTTTTTGCACATCAAAAGACAAAGGCGCACTCTTTATCTTTTCTATACAGTCAAACAGTTGTTCCATATCCCCCTCTTTGACAATGAAACCGCACTCTTCGTCTACCAATTCAGGACTGCCGCAGCAATCGAATGTAATGACAGGAGTGCCGCAACAAATACTTTCCATATTCACCGTGGGAAGAGTATCCGCCCTTGTTAAATTAACGAATACATCTGCCGCCGCATAAATATCCGACAAACGATTTCTATCTGTAATATACCCCAATGGAATAACGTTATCAAACTGTTTGAAATATTTTATTTGTTCCTCTTTACAGCCTACAATAACGATTTTTGTGTTTTCAACCTGCGAAGCGATAAGTTTCTCTACAATTTCACGGTTTTGCTCTGCGTACCATTTATCCGCCATCCCCAAGATTACAAACTCGTTTTCTATACCGAGTTCTTTTTTAATTTCACTATCGTGAGGGGTAAAAATAAAAGTATCCACTCCATTATAAACCACTTGAATATTTGCCGATTGCAATTTCGATTTCCTTGCCTCATCAGCTATCCACTTACTACAACCTACAAGCGTTAAATTTTTCAATTTTAATAAATGTTCCGTTTTATCTTGAAGCACTTTTGACGTACAATCACACAATAAGCTCGGTTGTTCACTTTTATTTAAGGGGCAACCACCGCAAGAATCTTGCCATTTATTACATTTAACCGCCGCGTAATGACTACATTTTCCTGTAAAATACCAACAATCGTGCATGGTAATTACAGTAGGAATATTTTTCTTTGCTAAATAGTCGCAAAGTAAATTTAAGTGGATATAGTTGCTATGTAAATTGTGAAAGTGTACGATGTCAGGTTGTATTTTATCTATCCATTTTATCAAGCGTTTTGTCGCCCGCTTACTTGCATACGCCTGTTTCCCAAATACACGCGAATATAAAGCATGCCATTCCCAAGAAAACTTTCCACCAATTAAATAGCCATTTTCAACAGAATCCTTCGCCGTTTGATAGGCAAAATAGGCCTCGTCACCATTTTTCACGAGCGTATCGCCGATATCTTTGACAATTACCCCCGTACTTTTAAAGCCATATACAGCGTTGATCTGCAGAATTTTCACTTTATACTTTCCTCGCAAATATTTTGTAAATCAGTTAAAAAACTCGTTTGTAGACTGTTTCGATTATGGTTTAATCGCCCACACGTATACGCGCTGTTAGATAATTTAATCAAATATTCCGTATCGTTTACTGCTCTTTTAAGCGATAAAACCACTTCTTCTTTTGACTGGCAAACCATAGCGCAATCATTTTCTATTAAATGCAACAATGAAGCAACGTCGGTTGGACCGACTGCCAAAATCGGACGCGCAATTTTAAAATAATCAACCAACTTTGTCGAAAATGACTGACGTACAGCCAATCGATTTTTTAAATCCTTCGCTTCTACATGTATCAATATATCGGCATTATATTGAATCTTTTTTACTTCTTCTGCCGAAACTCTTCCTTTAATTTCAGAGCAATTTTCAATATTTAACGACTGCCTCATATGTTTAGTAATCGGTGTTGCCGTATAAATCTCCATTTGCGCAAGCGTTTTATTTTTATTAAATATTTTTAAGGCATCCGCAATAATTTTCAAGGATTTCCAACGTCCGCCGCCAATGTTGCCAGTATAAATAAGCTTCAATGGCATCCCATACTCTTTCTTAATCTCAGCCAGCTCATCAAAATTAGCAAACTTCGTTAAAACCTTACAAGGGGCTTTAAAACATTTTTCATAATCTTCCTTTTGAATTTTAGAAATCGTATATAAAATTTTACTGTTGATGATACCACGTTTCACCCATTTTCTTTGATATAAACGATTTATCCAATACAAAGGAGAGAATGAAAACTGTTTTAATGTATACTCATCGTCTGAAACATAGGAAACCATAGGAAGCCCCCACTTTTTTTGAATATACAACGCCAACTTGTTGATATAGGAAAAGGAATACGTTGGCAACACAATAATATCTGGTTGAAAAGAATCAATAAACGCATCTAACTGTTCACCTTTCCATTTCCCTAACTTCCAAAGCAGCTCTCGTGCCCAAAAAAACAAAATCCAACGATGTTTTTTAGCAAAAGCAACCAACCCTTTTTGTGGAACAGGCTCTTGCTCCAACTCTTCTTCTGTAGATTGAATAACTTCTTCCCCTGCTTTTTTCCTCTTAAAAATGGATTTCGCCAAAGATTTTTCCGAGATCTTAAAAAAACGAGAACAGCCTTCTGTGTTTGGATTTCCGCTACTACAATATATAGAAGCAATATTGTTTTTATCGACACCTTGAAAAAAATTAGAAAACGTGCTACCGAAACTATTCGAGTTGTCCCAAGGCGAATTGCTGATAACTAAAATTTTCATAACAATATCCCTAATAATATTCCTAATACGCCTAATGCAACAACGAGGTGAAATGTAAAAAATATAAGAAAATATTTCTTGTTTATTTTTCCTATTTCTTGAAATCTGAAAAAATTATAAAATAATGATTTGACTTTTTCCCAGAAACTCCTACAATTGTTAATTTCCTGCTCCGGCTCACCACTTTGTCTCAGGCGTTCAAAAAAGTCCCCTTGCCCCACATCAGCAAAAATAAACCCTTTTCTCTTGCAGTACTTAATGATTTTATCAAACTTTTTCAGTTGCTTTTTGTCACCTGAAATACCTTTCTTATAAAAACAGCGGTTAATAAAATGCCATGAGTGCATGGTCAATACAATATCATCCAGCACTGCTTTATCTAATACCTCTTTGAATTCGCGAAAACCAATTTCATGCAAGTCCGTATTAATTGATTTCTTTTTACCAAAATAGTCAAAACAAACAAAACGAGTATTAGGCAAAAGAATTTGGTTATTATATTTTATCGGGCGATTAATCGTCTGTGCATCTTTGTGATAAAAATGACACATGTTTGGATTATCATAAGAGTAAGACAAATCTATAACGGAAATATTCAAATCAGATAACGCTTGATACATTTCAGGCGAAGCACCGTACCTTCCTACACGAAAGGCCTTACAATTATCCGTTTGCATCACTTCATAATACTGCGCAAATCCTTTTTGCAAAATGTTATATTGTTCTTGATAACTATACTGCCAAAGAAAGCTACGAGTATCATCACCTGAAATATAGTTGGGATGCAAATGCAAGTAAACCGGTTGGTTATACTCTTGAATGACAGAAATAATATTTTGGGCATACTCTTCTCCGTAACGATTCGCTTCGCACATATCAAAGAAAAAGTTAATCGGAATACCCTGTTCTTTCCCTTTTTCTAAGATACGGCGAATACCAAACTCTTCCTCACCCACTTTACCCCAAATATAATTGTTTTCCAACGCGATATTATGACATTCCACATCAACAGTTATGTATATCTTTCTCATCAATTACCTTCTTCTATAAATCGCACTAACGCTCTTAAACGATTTTCAAAACAAACATCGTCCAAAAGCTCTTGCCTTTTTTGGATATCCTCCATGTAAATATGTTCGTTTTCAACATATTCTAATAATGTTTCAATCGAATCCTTAATAATAAAGCCTATGTTGTGCGTTGCAATCTGCTGTGCCACATCGTCCACGTACGGAGTCGCTATAATCTTCATACCGCTTGCAACATATTCGATAAATTTATTAGGATATGCAACTCTATTCGTAATAAAATTACCTCGCAACATAAAAGCATAATCTCCTGCACAAATCACCTCATTTACGAGATAAAACGGCAGCGAATCTACAAGAATTCCTTCCGTTTGATATTTGCGAATTTCTTCTATATTCCCCGTAAGAAGCAATAATTTTGCTTTCTTATCTTTTTTATAAACATTGCGGAATATTTGCACACTTTCCTCTATGCATTGCCAAGGAGATAACCCGCCAGAATAAATAAACAGCTTTTCATCGTCCTTAATTCCATACTTTTCACGATATTTAGAGCGATTCGCCTTTTTCTCGTCCCACTGTAATTGCTGTCGCCCTTGTGCACAAGGAACAATAAAAAATTTTTTATTCGCTAACTTATATTCTTTGATGAGATATTCTTTTAAAGCAACCGATACTGCCAAAAAACCATCCGCATGCTGCATGTACTTTCTCTCTATATTTTTAAATGTTTTAAAAATCAATGAGCGTACTACATTCTTTAAAAAAACCTTACTTTTAAATTCAACAAGCTCCTCCAACGCCCCATGAACGTCAATTATAATTTTGCAATCGGGGTATTTCTTTTTGATTTTTTTACCCAATGACAAAACCATTGTCCCTGATAATATAACCGCTTCGTACTCCTTTTCTTTTAAACGTTGAAAAACCGTCTGCTTTAATAATTTAAAATTATGCAAAATTGAAAATAGATTGTTCCCTGAATATAAGAACTTTGTAAGCGTACTGCTAGCACCTATTTCCTCTTGCTCTTTGCGTTCGCACTTCTTACTTCTACAAACAATAAAATCCGTTGCCTTTTTATACTCATTATGTAAACATATTGTTCTGTTTTTTATAAGACGCAATTCTCCGCATGTGTTTACAATATTTCGACTTGTAATAAATAAAACGCTCATATATTTACCTATTATTTTCTAAAATGTCCGCGATTCTTTGACTTGCTAGACCATCTCCGTAAGGATTTGTAGCTTGCGACATTTGCTCATATAAATTAGAGTCTTCCAGCAAAAGCTTAAAATTATCATAAATAGTCTTTTGGTCAGTCCCAACTAATTTTAACGTCCCAGCTGCAACACCTTCCGGACGCTCCGTCGTATCACGCATAACTAAAACTGGTTTACCAAGTGAAGGGGCCTCTTCCTGAATTCCACCAGAATCCGTTAAAATCATATAACTCTGAGCTAAGAAATTATGAAAATCTAATACTTCCAACGGTTCTATAATATGAATTCTTTCACATCCCAACAATTCTTCTTCCGCCGCCTTGCGAACTATCGGATTCATATGTATAGGATAAATTGCTTTTACGTCAGGGTATTCATCCATTACTTGTCGAATCGCCTTAAACATACTATGCATAGGCGCTCCAAGATTTTCTCTACGATGCGCTGTAATCATAATCAAACGGCTTCCCTTTGCCCATTCTAACTCAGGATGCGTATATCCCTCTCTTACCGTAGTTTTTAAAGCGTCAATCGCCGTATTTCCTGTTACGTATATCGAGGAGCTTTCTTTGCCTTCTTTGATTAAATTCTTTTTTGCTTGTTCCGTAGGCGCAAAATTAAATTGTGCTAAAATAGAAACCGCTTGTCTATTAAATTCTTCAGGATATGGACTGTACACGTTATACGTCCTTAAGCCAGCTTCAACATGTCCAATTGGAATACGCAAATAGTAACAGGACAAAGCAGTCACAAAAGTAGTAGAAGTATCACCATGCACCAATACAACGTCTGGTTTCTCTTTCTCTAAAACCACTTTAATCTCATTTAAAATATTTGTAGTAATATCAAATAGCGTCTGCTTATCTCTCATAATAGATAAATCATAATCTGGAACAACGCCAAAAGTCTCTAATACTTGATCTAACATTTGCCGATGCTGTCCCGTGACGCATACAATGGTCTCGATATTTTTTCTAGTTTTTAACTCCTTTACGAGCGGGCACATCTTAATCGCTTCTGGCCGAGTTCCAAAAACCAACATTACTTTTTTCATTATTACAAATTCTCCTTGTACCATGCAATCGCTTCGTTTAATCCTTTCGCAAAATCATAATCGGGATCATACCCAAGTAATTCTCTCGCTGCCGAAATATCTGCGTTAGAGTGCTTAATATCCCCTTTTCTATCGGGCCCGAAATTCGGCTCGATATCCTTATCCAAAGCCTTCGTCAACGTGTAATAAATATCGATTAAGTATTCTCTGCCGCCATATGCAATATTGTACGCTCTACCCGCTGCCTCATGTGAAGCCAAACAAGCTTTCAAATTTGCCTCAATAACGTTTTCAATATAAGTAAAATCACGGCTTTGCTTTCCGTCACCGTTAATCGTAGGTTGTTCGTCGTTCAAAAGTTGCTTGATAAATTTTGGAATAACCGCCGCATACGCGCCATTAGGATCTTGTCTACGCCCAAATACGTTAAAATAACGCATACCGTACGTATCCAACCCATACAATTTCGTGTATAATTTCGCCCATTCTTCGTCGCAACGTTTGGTCAACGCATAGGGCGAAAGCAAATTACCTTCTCTACCTTCTTTTTTAGGAAGATTCGGCTCGTCGCCATACACCGACGAAGAAGATGCGTAAACAAACTTTTTAACCCCTTGTTGACGAGCCGCTTCCAACATATTCAGCGTGCCCTCAATATTATTCTTACAATAGAAAATAGGCATTTCAATGGAACGAGGAACGCTACCCCATGCCGCTTGGTTGAGCACGTAATCCACGCCCTCACAAGCCTTCATACAAGTATCAAGATCCTTGATATCCCCTTTCACAAACTCATAATTTGGATTACCCAAGAACATATCCACGTTTGCCTGTTTACCCGTAGAAAGGTCGTCCAAACAACATACTTTATAACCCATATTCAAAATTGTTTCACAAAGGTTGGAGCCGATAAAACCTGCACCGCCCGTTACCAAAAATTTACTCCCTTCGGGGAATTTTAAATGCCTATATCCCATTTTTTATAATCTCCAATACAAATATCCTGCTTGTTCGTATTCTGTTCTATTCAACAAACCTTTAATATCAAGCAATACTTTTTGCCCTTCGCCAAAGAATTTATCCATATCTACCATCGTGAAATGCGCAAATTCATCATGCGCAACCGCCAACACAACCGCATCCATATCTTTCATTGTAGAAATATCTACGAATTCTACGCCATAAAGACGTTTCGCTTCGTCCGAATCCGCCGTAGGATCCGCAATCGTAGGCTCAATGCCGTATTCACGAAGTTCTTTCACGATATCAAAAATCTTTGTGTTTCTCGTATCGGGACAATTTTCTTTGAACGTAAAACCAAGAATTGCAACTTTCGCATTCTTAACCGCCTTTTCCGCTTTGATAAGATTTTTTACCACGTTTTCTGCAACATATTTGCCCATATCATCGTTGATACGACGGCCCGCAAGAATAACTTGACTATGGTAGCCGAGTTGTTCTGCCTTGTAAGTCAAATAATAAGGATCAACGCCGATACAATGGCCCCCTACCAAACCAGGATAGAATTTCAAGAAGTTCCACTTCGTCCCCGCCGCTTCCAAAACGGATTTTGTATCAATGCCAATTTTATTGAAAATAATGGAAAGCTCGTTCATGAACGCAATGTTGATATCACGTTGACTGTTTTCAATAACCTTTGCTGCTTCCGCGACCTTAATGCAAGAAGCTCGATGTACGCCAGCATCTACAACGAGTTCATATACTTTCGCAACAACGTCCAACGTTTCTTCATCCATACCAGAAACAATTTTCGTAATCGTTTCCAAACGATGCACTTTATCACCAGGATTAATACGTTCAGGCGAATAGCCAACCTTGAAATCCACGCCGCACTTTAACCCCGATTCTTTTTCAAGAATAGGTACACAAACGTCTTCCGTAACGCCAGGATATACCGTTGATTCAAATACAACGATACTACCCTTTACAAGGTTTCTACCCAAAATACGGCTTGCGCCTTCAACGGGAGTCAAATCAGGTGTATGGTCATCATATACGGGAGTAGGAACCGCTACGATATGGAATTTTGCTTCACGAAGTTTTGTTTCGTCGGAAGTGAATTCCACCGTACTATTTTTGATTGCGTCATTGCCGACTTCGTTCGTAGGGTCAATACCCGATTTATAAAGCTCAATCTTTGCTTTATTCAAGTCGTAACCTACAACTTTGACTTTCTTTGCGAAAGCAACGGCAATCGGCATACCAACATAACCAAGTCCTACGAGTGAAATTTTTTCTTCACCTTTTACAATTTTCTCATAAAGATTTGCATACATAATTTTATCTCCTACACTTTACAATGAATTAATTTGCTCTAAATATTTGTCAACAACAATTTGCCTGTTAAATTGTTCTTCCATCTTTTTCCTGCCCAATTTTCCCATTTCACGTTTCTGTTCATAGGGCAAGACAATAAACTTTTCAATTGCCGCACATAAAGAGTCAACATTTTTAGGTTCAAAGCCAAAACCCGTTATACCTTCATCAAATGTTTCTTGGCAACCAGGAATATTTGACGCCAAAATCGGTCTTCCACAGGACGCCGCTTCTAAAAGTACGTTTGCCATACCTTCATGGTAAGATGGCAATACAATCGCATGTGCATTTTTCAAATACGGTTTAACATCTTTATGAAAACCTACACAATTTACGTTTGGCATATTTATAAACGGATTCTCCGCCCCGTATTCTACATCACCAACAACTGTAAAGCGAAGTTTCTCGTAGTCTTTCAGTTTTTCCGCCGCTTGCGCCAATTCGAATACGCCTTTATCTTTTATAATTCGCCCTACAAAAACGATATTCGTCAGTTCTTCATTAGGATATTCCATAAAAGAAAATCTATCAACATTTACCCCTGAACCTGGTAATAATTCCGTCGCCCCAGAAACAACTCTCTTTTTACGAAAAAACTCCTCGTTGGCTTTGTTTTGAAAAAATACACACTTTGCTTTTTTTAAACCTTGCTTATACAACCACAGCATCAACTTTTGCATAATTCCGCCGTCACCGACAACGCCTAACCCGGTGACATTAGCAACATAAGGAATTTTTAATTTCCCGCAAGCCATCCCGCCATATACATTCGGTTTTATCGTAAATGTCAATACAATATCAGGTTTTTCACTTTTCAACAAATTTTTATAGTTGCTTAATAATTTCAAATCTTTAAAGGGATTTTTGCCATGACGAGCAACTTCCGTTTCCACGACTCGCGCCCCTAAAGCCTCTATTTCAGGTATACGGTCGCTTTTGGGCACGCTCACGATGATTTCATGTCCTTCCGCAACTAACGCATGAACAAGTTCACAGCGAAATTGCAAGACCGTCGTTACATCGTTTACTAAAATGAGTATCTTCTTCATCTTACCAATTCTCTTTTACCTTTTCTATAATCGCTTTTGCGTCAATCGAATATTGCTTTCGCAAATACTTTTGACTGCCAACAATACACGAATATCTATCGTCCAACGCCACGCGGACAAGCTTTGCTTTTACGCCGTCCGTTTCCGCCAAAACTTCCGCCACCGTCGAGCCAAAACCACCGCTCAAGTTGTGTTCTTCCACGGTAACGATTGCTTTATGCGTTTTCGCACATTCCAAAATCACTTCTTGGTTAATGGGTTTTACAGTCGGGAAGGTATATACCGTCGGCGTAATTCCCTGTGCTTTCAATTCTTCGCAAGCCTCATTCACTTCATCGAAAATTGCGCCCGTCGAGAACACCGCAACCTTTTCACCCTTTTGAATTTTAATCGCTTTGCCGATTGTAAAGCCGTCCAACTTCTCATGGATACGCTTTTCACCGCCTCTGCCAAGACGAAGATAGCAAGTGCCAGGCGTTTCATAAATTGCCTTGGTTGCACATTCCGCTTCTACCAAATCCCCCGGCGCAAGTACTGTCACGTCGGGAAGCGAACGCATCATCGCGATATCTTCCGTCGCGTGATGACTCATACCGAGCGAACCGTACACAAAGCCGCCGCCCACACAAACCACCTTGACGTTTGCATTATGATAAGCGCAATCGTTTCGAATCTGTTCGATACAACGAAGCGTCGGGAAATTGCCAATCGAATAGGTATAAACCGTCTTGCCTTGCATCGCAAGACCTGCCGCAATTGACGTCATATTTTGTTCGGCAATCCCCGCGTTGATAATTTGGTCGGGCAATTCTGTCCAGAAAGGCTTTAACACCCCAAAACCAAGGTCGCCCGTAATGATATATACGTTTTTATCCTTCTTTGCAATTTCCAGCAAAGTTCTTACGAATGTATCTCTCATTTAGTTCCCTCCCCATACGGATCGACAACACCTTCGGGCATCGCCGCGTGCAATTCTTTCAAAGCTCCATCGTATTCTTCGCCCTCATGCGGGAAACGATAATGCCAAAGAATATCAAATTCCATAAAGGATACCCCTTTGCCTTTCACGGTATTAGCGATAATCACCGTGGGCTTGTCCGTACTTTCCTTTGCTTTTGCGAAAGCCGCGCGAAGCTCGTCGTGGTTGTGTCCGTCGATATCAAGAACGTTCCAACCAAACGCTTTCCATTTTTCCGCGAACGGCGCAAGGGAAAGAGTATTTTCGCAAAAATCCAAGCTTTGCATTTTGTTGTGGTCAACGATAACAACAAATTGATTGAGTTTAAATTGATTTGCAAACAGCGCCATTTCCCAAATAGAACCTTCATCACATTCGCCGTCGCCCACAATTGCATACGTATAATAGGACTTTTTTTCAAGCTTTGCGTTCAACGCCATGCCTGCCGCCACGCAAGCGCCGTGTCCAAGCGAACCCGTGGAAAATTCCACCCCAGGAACACCTTTGTGCGAAACGTGCCCCGAAAGACGGCTACCGTCCGCATAATGCGTTTTCAATTCCTCTCTGTCAAAAAATCCCTTTTCCGCAAGCGCCGCATAAATCGCCGCACCTGCGTGACCTTTACTCAAAATAATTCTGTCACGATTTTCGTCTTTTAAATTTTCAGGTGAAATGTTCGCTACGTCGTTATAGAGCACCGCTACAATATCCGCAACCGACAAAATCGCGCCGATATGGCTACCGTGCGAAATATGCGTCATTTCTATCCCGTGACGTCTAATCAACCACGCTAACTGTTCGCTGTTCATATTCTTACTCCTTCGAGATTTCTTCCAATCTATCGATTTGTTCTTGCGTGAGCGTCCAATCCAATGCTTCTGCGTTTTGCAAAACTTGCTTAGGCGACTTCGCACCAACGATAACCACCGAATCCTGCAAGTAATCCAAAATCCAACGAATTGCTACTGAGGCAACCGATTTTCCTTGCTCCTCTGCGATTTCTTTCAATACTTCTACGATTTCAAGGTTTTTCAAAAGCTTTTCGCCGTGGAAATTTACGTAAATATCACGGGAACGTCTATCGTTTGCTTCAAACTTGCAATTCTTATCGTATTTACCGCTTAAAATACCTTGCCCAAGACTCCCCCAAGTAAATGGCGTCATCGCATATTCGTCACGGAAACGGAACATCTCCGTTTCATTTTTACGACAAGCCAAGCTGTATTCATCTTGGAATGAAACAAAAGGATTATTATTGCCAAATGCTTTCAATTCTTCCGCGTCTTTCTCATGAATGTTTGACAAACCGTAATAACGAATTTTTCCCTGTTGACGCAAAATCTCAAGCGATTCCGCAACGTCGGCAAGCGGTGTTACTCCATCACGATAATGCACTTGATACAGGTCGATATAATCACGGTTAAGGCGTTGCAAACTCCCTTCCACTGCTTTAAAAATGTATTCACGGGAATTGTCGTACATTGTCTTTCCGTTTTCAACGCGTACGCCAAACTTGGTCGTAATCACCACGTTTTTGCTATCAGCGCCCAATGCCTCCGCAAGCGTTCTTTCGCTCTCCCCAAGCCCATATGTATCAGCAGTGTCAAAGAAATTAATCCCGTTATCCACGGCTGTTTTTACGGCATTAATGAGATCGTTTCTTTGAACGTCTCCCCAACCGTAACCGCCAAGTGGACAGCCGCCCATACACAGAGCAGACACCGTTAAATTCGTTTTCTTAATCGTTACTTTCTGCATTGTTTCCAACCTCTTCCGTAGGGGCAATTTCTTGCAAAACTTCCGTTTCAACATTTTCATTGCTTGTATCTGCATTCTCTTGTTTAACTTCGGAAGAACCGTCATCTTCATTGCCCTCATTCGTGAACACCGACTTAATTGTCATAAAGAAGATTTTGAAATCCAAACCGAAAGATAAATGGTCAACGTAGTAATTATCATATTCAAAACGAGCTTCCACCGTATTTGTTTTTCTGCCATGTACAGCAGCCCAGCCCGTAACCCCAGGACGAACGTCAAAACGCTTCAATTCTTCTTCGGTGTATTCTTCCCATTTCTTGGGATAATACGTAAGAACTGGACGAGGTCCGATTAAAGACATATCCCCTTTCAAAATATTAATAAGTTGCGGCAATTCATCAATGCTCGTCGCACGAATAAACTTGCCCACTTTTGTTACACGTTTATCCCCTTTCACGCAATAAACCCCGCCTTCCTGTTGCTCCGCGCCGACGCACATAGAACGGAATTTGTACATCCAGTATACCTTTCCGTTTTTTCCTACGCGTTCCTGCTTGAATATAACAGGACCTTTCGATTCGCATTTAATCGCGATAGCCACTATCAACATAGGAAGTGCGCAAATTATTAACCCAATAATCGAAGCGAACAAATCAAAAAATCTCTTAAAAAAATGCTTGTACATACCGAAGCCCTTAAAAAATGGATTTTATAATATATAAATATATTATACTACTATATTTTCGAGTTGTCAACCCTTACTACAAATTTGTAGTTTTCTGTTTTTAAAACAAAACAATGCTACCATGTACGCGTTGAAAACTTAAAGACTATACCATGTATGCGTTGAAATTAAAAATTATATTCTAAAAAAATGTAAAACTTGCAAACAAAAAAAAGCCCCATCCGCATAGCGGTAAGGCTCTTTTATTCTTTAATAGTGATAATTAACAAAATATAACAAAAAATAGCAAGCAAAGTCACACCTACCCCTGTCAGAGCTTGTGGCATAGCCACAAAGAAAACATCACATTTTCCGTAAGGTGCGTTAGAAGCGAAATAGCGAGTCTATCGAACGTCACCGAAACACTCCTCGCGCAAATCGACAAGAATAGCAAAAAGGCAGGCACGCTGATGCGTTCCTGCCTTTTTTGGCTGCCCCTGTCAGGCTCGAAC
>JAZORL010000131.1:0-2111 GCA_045656625.1 Candidatus Scatosoma sp.
ATAATTTCCATAATTGCGCCTTTTTATCATTTTTTTGTGAAATTTAAGGACAAAATTCGTGGAAAATTACTTGTTTTCGCTATCTATTATATATTATTGCGAAGACAAATGCAAGGCTTGTGACTATAAATAAAAAAAAGGAGTGTGCTTATGACGCGCAATTTACCGATTCAGAAATTCGGCAACGTCGAAAGAAGAACCTTTTCTAAGATAAAAGAGGTACAGCCTATACCTTATCTTATTGAAATTCAAAGGGATTCTTACGCTGGCTTTATCGAAGAAGGCATCAGTGAAGTTTTTGAGGATTTCTCGCCGATTACCGACTATTCCGACCACTTTGAGCTTTATTTCTTGGAACACAGATTTGGCGATAAGCCCAAATACGACGAGAAAGAATGCCGTACGCGCGACGCTACGTACGCGCTTCCTTTGCGTGTAAAAGTTCGCCTTGTCAACAAGGTGAAAAACGAAGTTCTCGATCAAGAAGTGTTTATGGGCGATATGCCGCTTATGACGGAGAACGGCGCGTTCATTATCAACGGTGCGGAACGTGTTATCGTATCCCAGCTCGTTCGTTCCCCCGGCGTTTACAATGCGTCGAGCAAGGATAAGACGGGTAAGGAAATGTTCGCAACGACGGTTATGCCCAACCGCGGTGCGTGGCTGGAACTTGAACAGGACGCGCAAGACGCGCTTTACGTTCGCGTAGATAGAAAGAAAAAGCTTTGCATCACCGTGTTGCTTCGTGCGCTCGGCTTCGGCTCAAACCGCGCAATTGAAGATTTGTTCCCTGGGGACAAAATTATCGCAACCACGCTTTCCAAGGATACGGCAAAGAGTGAATCGGACGGCTTATACGAATTGTACCGCCGTCTTCGCCCCGGTGAAGCGCCCACGGAAGATTCCGTGCGTCAGCACTTGTATAATCTTTTCTTCGATCCCCGTCGCTACGACGTGGCAAAGGTGGGCAGATATAAATATAATAAGAAGCTCAACCTTGCTTACCGTCTTGCAGGTTGCAGAGTAGCGGAAACGATTGTCAACCCTGAAACGGGCGAAGTTTTGGCGCAGGAAGGAGAAAAAATTTCCGATAAGCAAGCGCGTATGATTCAAAACTGCGGTATCAACGAAGTATTCGTGCTTGTAGATGATGCCGAAGAAGGGGAAATCAAACATAAAATTATCGCAAACAACACGGTTGAATTTGCGGAAATTTCTGATGTTCCCGTGCAGGCGAGAGCGAAAGATTTCGGATTGCTTCCCACGGTGTTCTATCCCAACTATAAATTCTCGAAGTTGATTGCAGAAGAATGTGCGAACGCTTCGGTGGAAGAAGTAGCGGAAAAATATATCGACGAGATTAACGCGCTTTACTACACGGTGGAAAAGGCGGAAGAACCCGACGAAAAACCCGAAGAAAAGAAAAACAGAGAAAAGCGCAAAGACAACCGCAGAAAATTCGTACAAGCTTGTAAGCTTTTCCACGAAATTATGGGTAGCGAACACCCTGTTCCTACGAAAGAACAGAAAAAGGAAATCCGTCCCCTTATCGACAAGCTTTGCCATAAGCATTTGACGGTGGACGACGTGGTGGCTTCCATTTCCACCAACCTTGATTTGAAATACGGAATTGGTACGATTGATAATATCGACCACCTTGGCAACCGTAGAGTACGTTCGGTGGGCGAGCTTTTGCAAAACCAACTCCGCGTGGGTATTGCAAGACTTGAAAGACTTATCAAAGAAAGAATGGCAACGCAAGACCCTATGGAAATCACGCCCAACGCACTTATCAACGTGCGCCCCGTGTCCGCGGTTATCCGCGAATTCTTCGGTTCTTCCCAGCTTTCGCAATTTATGGACCAAACCAACCCGATTGCCGAACTTACGCACAAACGTAAGCTTTCCGCGCTCGGTCCTGGGGGCTTGAACCGCGACCGCGCTACGTTTGAAGTCCGTGACATTCACCACACGCACTACGGTCGTATGTGTCCTATCGAAACGCCCGAAGGTCAAAACATCGGTCTTATCACGTCCCTTGCTACGTTTGCAAAGGTAAACGAATACGGCTTTATTATGAGCCCGTATCGCAGAGTAGATAAAGAAACGGG
>JAZORL010000132.1:0-2529 GCA_045656625.1 Candidatus Scatosoma sp.
ATATTAGAATTTAGCATACTCGACCTTTATTAATGTTTTCCTGTTAATCGCAAATTTCTACGACAATCTTCTTCCCAGAAATTTCTTCGTTAGAAAGCATAATCTTATCCGTAGTGTACTTCGTATTATATTCACCGCATACGGAGTTTCCATTTACCATAAAGGTACGCTTGCCTTGCCCAACGTATCTATAAATTACCGTAATCTCACCGCCCTTGATAGAAAGCGTCGTTTGCAATTTATTAAACTTCTTATTGATTGCAGGACAAATTTCTACGCCTTGCAAATTAGGACGCACACCGAATACGCAGAAGAACAATACCTTACCAAGCACGCAACCGCTGCCCGTGAACCAGTCGCTCATCGATTCGCCGTCCATACCTTGTTCGGGATTTTCTGCATAGGAATTCGGCATCACGAAAGGCGACGTAGAAATCAACTCGTGGGTAATAGGCAAAATCTTGAAAATTTGCTCCCAAGCCTTATCATATTCACCCATTTCAAAGAGCGACCAAATTGTAAACAGCGTTCCGTGGATATACGTCGCGCCATTTTCCGCCGTACCTTTCGGCAAAGACGTAATTCTTCCCACGTCCTTATTTTCGGGAGCAAAATACGGCTCGAACGTCTTAATACCGTATTTGCTATCCATTCGCTCGTAGGCTTTAACGATATGCTCTTTCATATCCATCGAATCGTTTACGCCCGACAACACCCAAAATGCGTTCGCCGTTGCGCTGTCGCGGGAAACGCCGTCATTATCGCAAAAACTACCGATTTTATAAGAGAGTTTATCCCCCCAACCGTGAACGACTTTCTTTTCACCCTTGCCATTTTCAGCAATCGCATACTTTTTAAGCCCTGCCAAAATATTGTTTGCGATACTTTCATAGCGTTCTATTCTCTCGCCGTCCTTTCCTGTATAACGCAAAATTTCACAAAGCTCGTTTAAGTTCTTATACAGTTGCAAGGTCGCCATTACAGACACGCCCGTACCGAACTGCTTGTCTTTGTCCGTTGTTCTGCCAAGTCCGTCTACCGCGTCGTTCCAATCGCCGTAAAGAATATGCAAGCAACCCGTTTGCTCATCCAAGTTAGAAATCAAATATTCCGCAATACGGATAAGGTGGCAAAGCACGCTATCTCTTTCCTCGCTAAACGCTACTGATCTATCTCCAAGCTTATAATATCCGCATTCTTCACCCAAAACGGAGAAATCACCTGTAACCGTAATATAACGATAGAACGTAGAAATAACCCATACGCCTTGGTCGATATACTTTCTCAAATCCATCGCAGGCGGAACGTTTGCCGAGCGAGAATAGGAATACTGGCGAGGCGGACGGCCGTCTTCGCCGATATAGCCAAGCGCTTCCACCATCTTCTTTTTACAATATTCAGGCATCCATACAAGTCCGCATTCCAACTGCTGAAAGATATCTCTTATCCCGATAAACGCGCCTGCGTAATTTTTGGAACGCGAACAAAATTCCGTTTGCCGTAATGCGTTTTTAATGAAATAGGCAAGCGTTTCATTTTTCACGCTCAAATCGCCGTCCAGTTCTACCTTGGGGATATCTGCATAGATATTCCCTCCGCCATATACCTTAAACGGTTTTTCCGCGATGGCAATTACTTCGCTTTCGCTGTCTGCCGAAGCAAGCGCATACGAAACGGTTACGCTTTCCCCTGCCTTCAAAGCAAGAGGAATCATATCCCCAGCAACCGCTTGTTCCACAAAAATCGTATAAGGCTTATTATGCTTGAATTCGCCCGTAAACAAAGGGATTGCCGAAATCAACTGATTAGAACTTCCGCCCTTATAATCGCTCATAGACGTCGTTGTATAAACTTCGCCATTATACGTTCTCTTTATCTTCGCGTAATGTTCCGCGTTTGCCCAGTAGTCGGTTACTTTTACCATAAAACCGTCATCGAGCTTTTCGCAAGAACGATAGCATTTGCTATAAAAATCCGCAAAACCTGCGTTGGACAAAATATAGTTCATATAGGCGGAAACATACGTTTTTTGTTCTTCTCTCGAAGTATTTTCCATATAAACGTCCATACGAACGACTTTATTGCCGTCCACCGTCATTCTTACTGCGCCCAAAAGATTTTTGCTTTCGGTGATATAGTAAGCGCATTCGGGCGTGTAAACGGTATAACGGGAAATATTCTTTTCCATCGGTTGTTTCGCCGCGCCCGTAATGGATACGGGATAGAAACCATCTTCCGTTTTGATGCCGTAAAAGAACGCCAACATCGGCTCTTGACCGTTATCGAAATCAAGCAACACGTTAAACGCCGATTCTTCGATTTTTACGTTCCCCGACGCATACGCCCAAAGGGTTAATCCGTCATAAGCGTAAGGATAACGGCTGTCCCCGAATTCACGGGGAAAACAAACCACTTCGTCCGCATTCAAAAAATAGGCGTTTGACGGCAATTTCCCTTTTTCTTGCAATTCTTTATTATTTAGTAAAGTATGTACTTTATTTACGATATTTTGAATTTCGTTCATCATAA
>JAZORL010000133.1:0-4762 GCA_045656625.1 Candidatus Scatosoma sp.
CTCCGACTTCCGCATTTTGTAGGCAACAAAAAAATGAGTCCACCGTTGACTTTGGGTGAACTCATCTCTCTCGGTTTATCCGACTTAAATTTTTTCCTTAACTTTTGCAGCTTTACCGGTACGGCCGCGCAGATAATACAACTTCGCTCTTCTAACCTTACCCTTTCTCACAACCGTAATGCTTGCGATTTTGGGGGAATGAAGAGGATAGGTTTTTTCTACGCCCACGCCATAGGAAATGTGGCGAACGGTGAAAGTTTCCGAAATACCGCCGTTTCTCTTTGCGATTACGACGCCTTCGAAGTTCTGTACACGTTCCTTGCCGCCTTCGATAATCTTGTAGCCAACCTTAATCGTGTCGCCTACGTTGAATGCGGGAACTTCTGCTTTCATGCTTTCAGCGTTGATTGCTTCGATGATTCCTTTCATTTTTAGACTTTACCTCCGTTATTTACGAAACGTTCATTACCTGCTGCGTGATTCCTCACCACGCCCAATAAAAAGGCAGCGGAACGCTCGAAGTCAACAGTAATTATATATAATTTTTCAACGTTTAGCAAGCATTTTTGCATGCCTTTTGAAAAAATTTTCTATTTTTGCAATATTTTATAACGCGAACAGGTACACGTAATAGCTCGCAAAACCAACGAGCATCGCAATCCCGCCCCAACGCTTGATTTTGTGCCCGGGCAAATATGCAAGCCCAGCCAAAAGCGCCGCCGTCGCAATCGCAATAATCCCGTCAATTCTAAACGCCGATTCGAAATCAAGCGGTAAAATCATACTCGTCAGGCCAATCGTTCGCAAAATGTTAAAGATACAGCTGCCGACAATATCCCCCACGGCAATGTCCGTTTCCCCTTTCGATGCGGCAACGACCGCCGTCACAAGCTCGGGCAAGGACGTACCGATGGCAATCACCGTCAAGCCAATAATGCGTTGCGAAAGCCCGATTTCCACCGCAATCGTCGTTGCGCCTTCCACCGCAAGCTGTGCGCCAAGCACCACAATTCCCAAACCAACCAAGGTCAAAACGACCAAAAACCAAGTGTGCGCTTTCATTTGCGCATACCAGCCCTTAAAGCCTTTTGCCGCCGTTTCAGGCGCAGGATTTTCGAGTGCATGCGTTTCCAAATCAGGAATCGTTTCCTTTTTACGAGCACGAAGAGCGACCCAAATCAATACCACCGTATAAATCATAGAAATTGTGAAAAGCACAATCCCTTCCCAGCGCGCGACCTTGCCATCCAAGCCGAACACGAGCAAAAGTACGGACGCACCGAGTAAAACGGGAAAATCCATACGCAGGGTATCCTTTTGCACAAGGAGGGGACAAATAATCGCCGCAATACCCAAAATCAATAAAATATTCGCAATATTGCTGCCGAGAATGTTCCCTACTGCAAGGCTCGCGTCCCCGTCTACCGCCGAAATAATCGACGTCGCCAGCTCGGGCGCACTCGTCCCAAACGCAACGATCGTCAAACCGATAATCAGCGTGGGAACACGCAATTTTTCCGCAATTCCAGCCGCGCCGTCCACAAACCAGTCCGCACCTTTGACCAAACATACAAACCCTATTACGAGCAGTACGGCTGCCACAAAAATATCCATATAAAAACTCCTAAAAAAATATACGCAAAGGCATTTCAGCTTTTGCGCATAAGTCTTGCCGCTTAACGAAAAACGCCTTGAACTTTCGTTCCGTGTTGTAGACGTCTTTCACCGCATTCGTGCGGTCGGCTACTCCCTTATTATACCCATATTTTACCATACCACTCCCCTTTTTGTCAATGTTTTTTCAAGCGCCCTCGTCCTTTTTAATTGACAACGATTTTTATTTACCTTATAATAGGATTGTTTAGAATAAATCACCAAAATATGGAGGTTTTTATGGATTTCCTTTTAGAAGGATTCAAAGCGCTTACTTGGCAACAGGGCGCAATGTGGATCATCGGCGGACTTTTGATTTATCTTGCCATTAAAAAAGATATGGAGCCTGCCCTGCTCTTACCCATGGGATTCGGCGCAATTCTCGTCAATCTCCCCCTTTCCCCCGTCGTTAGCACCGACAGCGAACATATGGGCATTATCACATCCCTATTCAAAGTCGGTATCGAAGCGAGTGAGGCAATGCCTTTGCTACTTTTCATCGGTATCGGGTGTATGATCGACTTCGGTCCTTTACTTACCAATCCCAAGCTCTTTATCTTGGGCGGCGCGGCACAGCTTGGTATTTTCATCACGATTATTCTTGCGGCAATGATCGGTTTCCCCCTCAACGACGCAGCGTCTATCGGTATCATCGGCGCAGCGGACGGCCCTACGGCGATTCTTGTTGCGCAACAACTTATGTCTAAATATCTCGGCCCGATTATGGTCGTTGCATACTCGTATATGGCGCTCGTACCCATCGTACAGCCTGCCGTTGTGAAAATGTGCACCACCAAGAAAGAACGCCGTATTAAGATGAAATACAGCGCAAAACAAGTATCCAAGCTTATGCGCATTTTCTTCCCGATTATCGTCACGATTATTTCGGGTTTGATCGCACCCGACTCTCTTTCCCTCGTCGGAATGTTGATGTTCGGCAACCTGCTCCGTGAATGCGGCGTACTCGGCTCGCTTTCGGAAACGGCGCAAACCACCTTTTCAAATATCATCACCTTACTTCTCGGGATCACGATTTCCTTCCAAATGCAAGCGGAAGCGTTCCTTTCTTTGGAAACGTTGATTATTATGGGCTTAGGTCTTTTTGCGTTCGTATTCGACACCATCGGCGGCGTTATGTGCGCAAAGGTGATGAACCTTTTCTCGAAGGAAAAAATCAATCCTATGCTTGGGGCGGCGGGGATTTCCGCATTCCCTATGGCGGCGCGCGTCGTAGAAAAAATGGGGGTTAAGGAAGATACTTCCAACCATCTTTTGATGCACGCAGTCGGTGCAAACGTTTCAGGGCAAATTGCTTCCGCAATCGTCGGCGGTTTGATTATCGGTATTATTTTACCGCTCGTGTAAGGAGGAAAAGACTATGTTAAATCTCACTTCTTTATTGTCGGCATTCAAAGATCTCGACCCTATGAACTGGTCGGTCATCAAACACACGCTCAACTTCCTTTGGCAGGGGCTTCTTGCAATCTTTGTCGTTATCGGTTTAATCATCATCGCCGTAAAACTCACTTCCTTCCTCATTACGAAATGCACGGAAGCAAAGAAAGCACGCGACGAACAAGCTAACAACGATCAAAATCCATCTTAACGATTTTTAGATAAAAAATAAGGCTGACGGGACGTCGTCGGTCTTTTCTTCCCTTTTTGGAGTATATTTATGACGAACTTCCTTATTCGTATTTTTATCGGCAAGAATAAAGACCCGAACGACCCAAAGGTGCGGGGCAGGTATGCGTCCATGGCAGGTTTTACGGGGATTTTGCTCAACGTTTTGCTCTTTGCGGGCAAGCTGACTTTGGGTATTATCGCAGGCTCGGTCGCCATCATCGCAGACGCATTTAACAACATCTCGGATGCAGGCTCGGCAATCGTCACGCTGATCGGTTTCCGCCTTGCCAGCAAGCCCGTGGATAAAGAACATCCCTTGGGGCACGGTAGAGCGGAATACGTGACGGGTTTTATCGTCGATATGCTGATTATCTTGGTCGGCTTCGAGCTTTTCAAAAGCTCCATCGACAAAATTATGCACCCCACCACTCCGACTGTTGGGCTTGCAACGACCATTCTTCTTTGCGTAGCGGTACTTGTAAAAATTTGGCTGTTTTTCTTCTACCGCAAGGTCGCTATCACCATTCGTTCGTCTGCGATTAAAGCGGCTTCCTTCGATAGCTTGACCGACTGCGTTGCGACCACGCTCGTACTCGTTTCCGCCATTCTTTCCAAGCATTTCAGCTTTGGTATCGACGGCTATGCAGGGATTCTCGTTGCGGCATTCATTATGTTCACGGGGCTCAAAGCGGCAAAAGAAACCATCAATCTTTTGCTCGGTTCTCCCCCCGAACCCGAATTTATCGAAAAAATCTACGAGTTTTGCAAAGGCTATCCGCGCGTGATCGGTATTCACGACGTTATGGTGCACGACTACGGTCCTGGCAGACAAATCGTTTCCTTCCATGCGGAAGTGCCTGCAAACGAAGATATCAATATCGCACATGAAGAAATCGATCAATTAGAGCGTGATTTACACGCCAAGCTCGGCTGTATCGTGACGGTGCATTTAGACCCCGTCGTGACGGACGATCCCGTAATCAACGAGCTGCACGCTATTGCGGAAAATGCGGCAAAAGAACTCAATTCTACGTTTAGCATACACGATTTCCGTATCACAAAGGGCGAAACGAACGTGAATATGATTTTCGATTTGGTTGTCCCCGTAGACTGTAAAATGCCTGCGGAAGAAGCGGAAAACGCTGTTTCCGAAAAGATACGTGAACGCGTACCAAACAGCTTTTGCGTAATTCGTGTAGAACACCCCTTCGTATAATTCAATGCGTACACGGTACGTTGTAATATAGGAATAATAAACGCCCGACCGCTTGGTCGGGCGTTTGATTTTGCCTTATTTCTTTCTTGCCTTTGCTACGTCGATGCGAGCTTGCGCCGCCGCTTTTCGTGCGTTCGCTTCCATGATTTGTTTCTCGCGTTCTTCCTGCATCATCGCTTGACGAGCCGAAGGGGAAAGCTTTGCTTCTTCCCAAGTCGCCTTGGATTCCGCTTTCACCGCTTGAAAGTTCGCCTTGTCTACTTCGTG
>JAZORL010000134.1:0-4528 GCA_045656625.1 Candidatus Scatosoma sp.
AGGGCGCGGAAAGAATTACTTGCCGTCCTGCAGACTTGTTAAGTCCCGAATACGAAGACATTAAAAAGAAAGTCATTGAGCTTGGCTACTACGAAAAAGAAGAAGACGTGCTTTCCTACGCAGTATTTGAACAAGTAGCGGAAAACTTCTTCAAATGGCGCGAAGCTCAAAAGAAGGGTGTAGACCGCGACCTTGCAAAAACGGGCGTTTATCCCGTATAAAGTAAAGCAAGAATATGAAACATTAAACGTGAAACATTTTGCGCAATCGGAAAACCGATTGCGCAAAATTTACGTATTTTACAAACACCAAAAAATTGTAAAGATTGTCCAATGTGAAACTATAATCGTGAAACATTACAATTTGGTGAAATATGCGGGGGATAAATCAAGGGTAAAAAAATGAAAAAAGTATGTGTAATCGGCGGTGGAGCGGCTGGATTGATGGCTGCGTATGCCGCAGCGCAAAAAGGACATCAAGTCACTCTTTTTGAGCAAAATGAAAAATTGGGGAAGAAAATTTATATTACGGGGAAGGGGCGTTGTAATTTTACCAATGACGTTTCCGCGGAAGAATTTTTTCCAAACGTTGTGCGTGGACGAAAGTTCCTTACCAGTGCAATTTGGTCTTTTTCTCCCCAAAAAGTGATAGAATTCTTTGAAAATAACGGTTTATCCGTTAAAATTGAGCGTGGTAATAGGGCATTTCCCACGTCCGATCATGCAAGTGACGTCACGAAAACCCTTGAAAAAGCATGCAGAAATGCGAACGTTTCAATTAAATTATCGGAAAAAGTCGTAAAAATACACACTACTACGTCAGATATAATACCTATGTCTGACATAGATTGTGGTACTTTGCCTGACATAGGTAATATGCCACGCGTAGTAAAAATTTCCACGTCAAAAAACACGTATGAATGTGATGAAATTATCGTTGCAACGGGAGGAATTAGTTATCCATCTACGGGCGCAACGGGGGATGGATACGTTTTTGCACAAGACGTAGGGCATTCGGTCACGGATTTAAAATGTGGGCTTTGTGGTTTGAATTTGGAAGGGAATTGGTTTGCTGATTTGCAGGGGTTGACCTTGAAAAACGTCACTTTTACGGTGAAAAATGGCAAAAAAGTGGTCGTTAATGAGTTTGGTGAAATGCTTTTTACGCATTTTGGCGTATCGGGTCCAATCGTTTTGTCTGCGTCTTCCTTGATTAATCGTTTGCCATTGGGGTCTTTGGACGTTTCTTTGGATTTGAAGCCTGCTTTGGATGCGCAAACCTTGGATAAGCGCATATTGCGTGACTTTGAAAAGTATAAGAATAAGCAAATTGTGAACGCATTAGGGGAGCTTTTGCCTCAAAAATTGATTTCAATCGTTTTGAACAAGGCGCAAATTTCTTTAACGAAGAATGTAAACGTTGTCACAAAAGAGGAACGTGCGAAATTGGTGGACGTCGTAAAGGCGTTGCCTATGAAAATACGCAGCTTGCGTGGCTTTACAGAGGCGATTATTACGAGCGGTGGCGTGGAGTTATCGGAAATTAACCCCAAAACCATGGAAAGCAAGAAGGTGAAAGGTTTGCGTTTTTGTGGGGAAGTTTTAGACGTGGATGCTTTTACGGGCGGATTTAATATGCAAATTGCTTTTGCGACGGGTTATGCTGCGGGAAATAGTATTGAATAATTTTTGGTGGTAAATGGTTCTTTGGAGTCAAAAGACTTGACGAACCGAGAAAAAACAGTTATAATAAATAGAAAGTACAACCTTAAGGTTGTTTGAGGGATTAGTATGAAAGTAATTCGTGGGGCAACTACGGTCGATAGGGACTGTAAGGAAGAGATTTTAAGCGCGGTTAAAGAGTTGTTGGACGAGGTTTTTGCGGTCAATGCCTTACAAAAAGAGGATGTGACTGCGTTTGTATTTTCTTTGACTGCGGATATTCATTCTTATCACCCAGCAAAAGCGGCAAGGGAGGCGGGCTATGATTTTGCGCCTTTATTTGCGGCGATTGAGCCGCAGATCGACGGGGGATTGCCCCATTGCATCCGCTTGATGCTGTTGACGGATTTAGACAAAAAACAAACGGTAAAACATATTTATCAAAAAGGAGCGAAGATTTTGAGAAAGGATATTTCGGAAATTATCAATATTGCATTGGACGGCCCGGCGGGTAGCGGTAAAAGCACGATTGCGAAAGTTTTAGCGAAAGATTACAATATTTTGTATTTGGATACGGGTGCTATGTATCGTGCTTGTGCTTTGAAAGCCTTGAAAAGCGGAGTAGACCCCAAAGACGGCGAAGCGGTTGCAAAGCTTTTGCCTACGCTTGATTTGAAAGTGGAATATCGTGATGGCAAACAACATACGATGTTGGATGGGGAGGATGTTTCCTTGGCTATTCGTGAAAACGTGGTTTCTATGGCGTCCTCTAACGTTTCCGTACATAACGCCGTTCGAATGAAAATGGTGGAAATGCAGCGTGAAATTGCCAAGAGCATGTCCTGTGTTATCGATGGTAGAGATATCGGTTCGGTTGTTTTGCCGAATGCGAAATATAAGTTTTTTGTCACGGCTGACAGCAAAGTGCGTGCAATGCGCCGTTATAAGGAATTGGAATCTCGTGGGGAAATCGTAGATTTCGATAAGTTGCATGCGGAAATTGTGGCTCGTGATAAGCAAGATTCCGAGCGTGAGTTTGCGCCGCTTGTTTGCGCAAAAGATGCTGTGGTAATCGATACGTCGAACTTGGATATCGACGGGGTTGTAGCTGCGATTAAGCGCGAAATTCAAGCGAAAATTTAATCGGGTAATGGTTATGGAAGAAAAACAAACGTTGCAAGAAAATGCGGAAACAAAGAAACCCGAAAAAAAGGTGAAAAAGAAGAAAAAAACGGAAATTACTGTCAAGGCCAATAAAAAAGGTCGCCACGTAATGCCGCTTTTGAACTTTATCAAGGCAATCGTTGTTCCGTTTTACTGGCTTGTAAAGCCCTTCAAGTTGTACGGAAATAAAAAAGTGCAAGACGGTCCGTTGATTTATGTATGCAATCACTATACGATGATGGACGCCGTTTATCCTGCGGTTACAACGTCGGAAGGGATTCACTATTTGGCGAAAAAAGAGAATTTTGAAACGCCAGGTTTGGGCTTTTTAATTCGTAAGGTAAAGGGGATTGCGGCGAATCGCGATGGGAACGACGTTCGCGCAATTTTGGATTGCTTTAAGTGCTTGAAAAACGGTGAAAAACTGTGTATATTCCCCGAAGGAACGCGAAATAAGACGAATGAAGAGATGTTGCCGTTCCATCATGGCGCGGCGGCGATTGCTATTAAATGCAAAGCGCCAATTGTACTCATGGTTATTTATAAAAAACCTCGTTATTTCCGTAAAACGCACGTACTCGTTAGCGAGCCGATTGAATTAACGGAATATTATGGAAAAAAACTCACGGAAGAAGAATTGACGACGGTGGACGAAAGTTTGCGTTTGCGTATGATTGAAATGAGACGTGAGCATGCGGAGTTTTTGCGAAATAAAAAGAAAAAGAAGACGAAATAATGGAGTTTGTGATAGCAAAAAGCGGCGGTTTTTGTCGTGGGGTAAAAAAGGCGGTTGATACCGCCTTATCAATTAATCCAACGAATACCTATATATTTGGTGAGATTATTCATAATCCAGACGTTGTGCAATCGATCACCGAGCGTGGCATTGTGATGGTGGAGAACTTGGATTTAGTTCCCAGCGGCGCAACGTTGATTATTCGTTCCCACGGGGTTGGGAAGGCTGTGTATGAATATTGCGATAGGAAGAATATTCGAGTGGTGGATTGCACGTGTGAATTTGTTCGTCGTACGCAAAAGATTGTTGACGAACAGCATCAAGCGGGGAAAGCAATTATAATCGTTGGTGAAAAAACGCATCCGGAAGTCGTTGGATTAAACGGTTGGTGTGATGAGGAGGCGTTTGTTTTTTCTTCGGAAACGGATGATTTTTCGATTTTGCCCGAAAAAGAATGCTGTATCGTCGCCCAAACGACCTATTCTGCGGAAAAATTTGAAAAAATTATTAAAAATATTACGAATATTTACCAAAAAACAGTTGCGATTTTTAAGACGATTTGCTATACTACTATAGGACGGCAAAATGAGGCAGAAGAATTATCGAGGCAATGCGACGCTGTATTGGTCATCGGTGGGCTGAATAGTAGCAATACCAACAAGCTCTACGATATCTGTGCGAAGAATTGTCCAAACGTATTTCGATTGTCGAAGGCTGCCGATCTCGAATATAAAAAAATCAAAAGATTTAAAAAGGTAGGTATTGTTACGGGTGCCAGCACCCCTAACGCGCAAACTCAGGAGGTTCTATTAAAGATGGAAATGGAAACAGAAGCAAAAGTAACGAGCATGGAAGAAGTCGTTGCTAACATGGACAATCAACCCAAGTTCAAAAAAGGACAGTTGATTACGGCTACGATTTCGTCGGCGGACGATTCGGGTGTGGCAGTTTTGTTGCCCTTGGCAAA
>JAZORL010000135.1:0-5815 GCA_045656625.1 Candidatus Scatosoma sp.
TACGAATTACGTCAAACTGCGTTTCAAACGCATGATTAATTCGTGCTTTCCACCAAGCATAGTCAGTCTTTTTCAATTTCTCCCAATCGTAGACGGGATTCCCCCAAAATTGTCCCTCGTCGCAAAACGCATCAGGCGGTACCCCCGCTTTTACGGCAAGATTTCCTTGCGAATCGAGCATAAAAAGCTCGTCACGATATTTCCAATTCTCTACGCTGTCTTCCGATACGTAGATGGGCATATCCCCCATAATTTGAACCCCGCGCGTATTAGCATACGATTTTAACGCCCGCCATTGTTTGCGGAAAATATATTGCGTAAACTGCCAAAAGAGCAATTCTTCTTCATTGTCTTGATAAAAATTTTCGGGAATTTTCGCACTGCGGTAGGGCTCTACCCAACCCGACCACGGCGCATAGGAAAACTTACGTTTTAACGTCATAAACGTCGCAAAATCCTTATATTCGCCCTTATCGATAAAGGTTTTCCATTCCGCATTTTCACGATTGAAACGCTTGAAGGCTTTTTCTAATACGGGGATTTTATGATTAAAAAGCTTGCCATAGTCCACACGGCGTTCGTCATCACTCCACACGATATCCGCATAGTCGCTTTTTTCTAAAAGTCCGTCCTTTTCCAAAATCTCGAAATCAATAAAATAATAATTGAGCGCATTCGACGCATACGATTGATACGGACTATCGCCATAGCTTGTAGGAAGAAGGGGCAACACCTGCCAAACCTGCATTCCCGCGCTTTGCAGCCAATCCACGAACGTGTATGCGCCCTTGCCCAGCGTACCAATGCCCTGCGACGACGGCAAAGAAGAAATCGGCAGTAAAATCCCTGCTTGGCGTTTATTCTTTTTTTTCATACTCTCTTTTTTCAACGCATTTTTCCTTTAAGGTTTTTCTTAAGTTTTTGCCTTTTGTTTACCTTTTATACCACTTTAATTCGGGAAATGAGTCTTTCTTCTAACTTTCTATTTCCCGCAATCCATTCTTTATCCAGCGCCGCTTGGGCTTGCGCTACAAGCGTTTCCACTCCCTCTTTTTGACCACGCAACGCCGCATACGCAGCAAGAATACGCTTGGCGGACGCTTGTCCGCTTTGTAAATAACCCATACAAAGCTTTGCGCTTTCTTCCGCGCGCTCAATATCGCCGTTTAACGAATGCATGTACGTCAATTCCGCCGCAATTTTTTCCAACTCTTCATCCGATAAATACGCTTGTGAAACGGCGAGGCGATTCAAACAATCAGCCGCCTTTTCCATTTCTTCTTTTTCCAAATGATAACGATAACGAAGGTCCAACATTACGGCATAAAGCGGCTCGTCCTCGCAAAGCTGCGGCAAATCGTAATACAAGCTTTCTTCTATCTCGCAGTAGCGTTCCCCTACGTATAACCTACCTTGAATTTCCATTGCGGCAAGCATTGTCTTTTCCGCATCAAAACCCTTTTTAATCCCCCTATAAACGAGCATATCCGTCTTTCCGCTCGCATATTCCAACGGTAAAGCGTTCAGCGCAAAAAGGTATGCCGCATAAGGAACAAAGCCCCATAAGATATAGCTTGTATTCCCAAAATACATGCAAGCAAACGAAGCCGACAACGCCAACAAGAGCAAAGCAAGGCTCATAAATAAACCGCCTCTTGTATAGCGCAAAGCACGTTTTTGCATATCACCGCCCGACTTGGGGATTACCTGCGTTTGATCCGCCGCAAAAGGCGAAGCAAATCCAAAACGGGTTTTTCCGTCTTTTATGAAGATTCTAAAACAAAAGAATTTCGTGTAGACGATACGCATTTTTGCCGATTTTGCGCAAAGGATATGCCCCAACTCGTGGACAATCGGGCTAATTGAAAAGCCTAATACAACCCCGACAACACATTCCGCCATTTCACGAGATCCTGCTTTCCACGCAAAAAAGAACACGAGTACAAAGCCCGCCGCAAGCAGCAACGTGCACAGCATCGCATAGATTGTAGCACCCTTTCTTCTCATGTCCCTTTCTCCTTTTATTCCATAAGTCCGCGCTTGATTGCGTAGCCTTCCAAATTATCTTTATCGCTTGCAATAATTCTATCAATGCCGAGTTTTTCCATCATCGTCAGCATCCATACGATACCGCCCGTAATAACGTCTTCCCTGCCCTTGGGCATACAGGGCAATTTCGCAATTTCTTCTACCGATTTTTCCTTAAATTTTTCCGCTAAAACACGCAGTTCATTTATCGTAATCACTGCCCCCGTGACTTTATCGGACTCGTATGTTTCCAAACCCAACGCCTGCGCGGCAATCGTCGTTGCCGTCCCGCCAATCGCATAAAACTCGGTGTCCACGGGAACATCGCCAAACAGCGCAACCGCACCTTCCGTTTCTCTTTCAAGCGCCGTAAAATCCCTGCCGCATTGATCCTTCAAACGTACCACGCCGATGTTGACGCTCTTTTTATAGACGGCTTGTCCGCCCTTTTTCACGATAATTTCCGTACTTGCGCCACCGACGTCGATAATACCGCCGTCCGCATTTCCAAGTGCGCCCAAAACGCCGATTTCCGCCTCTTCTTCACCTGAAATAATTTCTACCTGCAAGCCGCAAAGCTGTTTTACTCTATCGACAAATTCTTGACCGTTTTCCGCAGAACGCGCCGCAGCCGTTGCAAAGGAAAGCACCTTTTCCGCACCCTCTTTTTTCGCCTGCTCAAAAAACGCGGAAACCGCCTGCGCAGTACGCTCTAACGCCGCCCCATTTAGGCGAGTAGAGTTCGCCAAGCCTTCCCCTAAACGAGTGGTGTTTAATGCCTTATATAAAACTTTTCCGTCCGCCACAAGCATTAGGCGAACGGAATTCGAGCCGATATCTATCACGGCAAATTTCTTCATTTATTAATCTCCCTGCGATTCTCTGAACCCAAGCTTCAATGCGGCTTCGTACATACCAAAATCGGATAAATAATACTCCAACGAAGCTTCATCACCATTGTTTAACTGCTCGTAATACTTAATGTCAGATTTCAAATCGTCAATTCTCTTATTTTGATTACTCAAAGTAATCCATTGATAAATCAAATAGCAAAGCAAGAAGATAAACAAAACGGTCGCCGCGCAAACGCACGCCGTTATCGTTCTTCTCATTTTCTCTCTCGTCATAACTTTTTCTCCTGTTTCTTCAAAAGTTTTCTCTTGCTTTTTTGCCATTTGAGCATTTTATTTAGTACATTATAGCACAGTTTTTCTAAAAATGCAACTATTCTTCGCAAAATTTTCGAATATAATATTCCACCGACCGCGTATCCAAGCCAAATATATGCCCGAAAAGATGGAAAATTCCCCAAAAATGATGCAAAAATGCACCAAATTGCGAAAGCGAGAAAGAATAACAGGTCTAATATTCCACCTAAAATTTTATTACTTCCTCTATTACAGCCAAATATTTTTCGAAAAATGGCAAAAAATTCGTAGATGATTCCGCCGCAAAATCCCACGGCGATGGTTAGACAAAAAACGCCAAACTGACCTCTTCCGTCCATTTACTTAAATATCCGCGCGGCAAGCCCTTTCCCCCCATACTGCACGCCCGTAATCAGCCCTTCTGCCGTAAAAGCGCCGCTTGCCTTGGAAAAGCTTGTAATCTTTAAGTCCGTGCCTACCACGCTCATTTTTTCTCCGCCGATACGCGTGAGCACGATTCGCACTTCCGAAAAGGAATTTACGCTCTCTACACCGCTAACGGAGATAAGTTTTCGTTGTTCGATAATCACTGAATGTTTGTTGTCTTGCATAGTCTATCCTATGCGCCGAAAACAAGGAATATTCTCAATCATCAAATTTGTCCAAAAAGGAATGCTTTATTCCATTTTGTTTATATTCGGCAAGCGTATCAAGCTGTACGTTATGAATACTTTGGAAAATATTGTTTTCCACGTTTTCATTCTCTTCCTTTAAGCTCTCAATCAATGCCTTCACCTTCCGTCTTGCGGAAAAAGTGTCCTCATCGCTCCCCGTCGTTGCTTGCGTGAACTTGCACGCACAGGCGATAAACCCTAATTGATTATGGTTTTGCCAACGAATGATATCCCTTTCTAAGATACAGTACATCGGACGGATCAGCTCCATTCCCTCAAAATTCGTACTCGGGATTCTCGGAAGCATACCTTGCAGCTGACCGCCGTACAGCATTCCCATAAGCGTCGTTTCAATCACGTCGCTCTTATGATGCCCCAACGCAATTTTATTGCAGCCAAGCTCTTTGGCTTTCGCATAGAGATGCCCACGGCGCATTCTTGCGCACAAATAACAAGGATTGTCTTCGGAAACGGTGTCCGCCACGGAAAATACGTCGCTTTCAAAAACGGTGATAGGCACGTTCAAAAGCTTAGCGTTTTCTTCGATTCGACGACGGTTTTCCGCATTATAGCCAGGGTCCATCACCAAGAATATAAGCTCGAACGGTACTTCGCTATGCCGTTGCAATTCCTGCATTAGTTTGGCGAGCAGCATACTGTCCTTACCGCCCGAAATACAAACCGCAATTTTATCCCCTTTTTGAATCAAACGGTATTTTTTCACCGCCAACACGAAGGGCGACCAAATGGTTTTACGATAGGTCGTAATGATTGAACGCTCTATTTCTTGATGTCTTTCCAATACTTTCGGCATAACTTCCCAACCAAAGATTTTTTGACATTATACCAAATTTTCTTCCGCTCGTCAAGTTTTCATCGAATAATTAGCAATTTCTCTTTGGCGCGCGTAATTGCCGTATACAACCAACGATCCTTTTCTTCCCCGAAAACCCAGCCCTCGTCAAAAACGATTACAAAATCAAATTCCGAGCCCTGCGCTTTATGGCAAGTGATTGCATACCCAAATTCAAATCGACAAACGGGTTCTTCCGCCACCGAGCGTTGGGTGCGAAACATCGGGAAATTGTCCTCCGCTACCACCGTACCATCTGCAAGCGTCACCGCACGAAAGCCGTATCGGTGGGTATATCTGCCCTTGGTCAAAATCCCGATATCAAACGGTACTTTCACGGTACTATCCAAAAAGTCCACGTAAAAATCCATCGTTGCCAAATCGTCGTGTTGCAGCTGCACGTCGCTCACCGTACCGATAATGCCGTTGACCAAATGGAATCTCTTTTCTTCGTCGAGCGGTTTTTCCCAATCATTCAACGTACAAATCATCTTTTCCCCATCCAAGGGCAAAAGCGCTTCTTCGGGGATTCCTTTATACGCTCGAATCTCACGATTGAGCGCCATTCGCGTACTGTTGCGACCGCATATAATTTGGTCGGCAGCCAAAAACAATCTCTTTCGCTCTTTTGCGCTTAACGCATTTTTGCTGATAACGCAAACCTGCTCACCATAAATCCCATACGGAATATACTCCCCCGAGCGTGCCATGGTAGCGACTTGGATAATGGGATTATCCGCAGCTTGGCGCACAATTTGTTCCATTGTATAATGTGCGTTTTCAAGCAAAGGGCAAGTCCCGTCGACGGGCGGTAGCTGTGCGCTATCGCCGCAAAAAAGGCACTTCACCCCAAAGCTCAATAAATCGTAAAGGACCATTTCATTGATCATCGACGCCTCGTCAATTATAATCAAACGAATTTTTTTATCGATCTCTTCCTTCTTGACAAATCGAAGCTGATTGCTCCATTCGATAATCTCACCGTTTTCATCGACGTCAAAATCCTCTTCCCGACGATAAATCAAGCCGTGAATCGTTCCTGCCACCGTGCCGTTTCGCACAAGATTCGCCGCCGCTTTCCCCGTCGGGGATACGAACACCGCCTCTACGCC
>JAZORL010000136.1:0-2374 GCA_045656625.1 Candidatus Scatosoma sp.
AAATGTTAGCGTAACGGCAAAATGGACGGATGCGCGTGCAATTTATACAATATCCTTTGTGCAGGCAGGTCAAGAAACGAAGACGTTTGAAGTGAAGGAAGGAGAATCCTTTACGGAAATTCCTATGCCTGCGGCAAAGGCTGGTTATACGGTAGAGTGGGATACAAAGGATTTTACAAACATTACTGGAAATATGACAGTAACGGCGATTGAAACGGCAAAAACGTACACCATTACTTTAAATGCAAATGGAGGCGATCTTACCCAAACAACAATTACGTTAACTTACGGTCAAGCATACGAACTCCCTACGCCTACGCATAGTAATGACGTATTTGTTTCTTGGACGTACAATGGCGAAAAAATTGCATCTCAAGGAACGTGGATGATGGATGCTGAAATAAGCGAGCTTACGTTCGTTGCAGAATGGGTACCTTCTGAATGGACGAATAATTATTAATACGAGGAAGGAAAAATGAAAATATTGTTTTTTGGCGATTCGATTACGGATATGGCGAGAAGCCGTGATACAGATGGGCAGGCCTATGGATATGGCGTAGGGTATGTAAATAGTGTGGGTAGTACGTTAAAATACGAAAATCCCGAGAAGTATGAAATTGTCAATCGCGGTATCGGTGGGCATAGAATTGTCGATTTGTATGCGCGCATTAAGGTGGACGTATGGAATCATAAACCCGACGTGATTAGTGTACTTATCGGTATTAACGACGTATGGCACGAGATTTTTGCTAAAAACGGAGTGGACTTAAAACGCTTTGAAAAAGTATATCGTATGTTGATTGAAGATACGAGAGAACAGCTTCCCAACGTGAAATTTATTCTTTGCGAGCCGTTTGTTTTAAAAGGCTCTGCAACGGAAGAAAATTACGAAGAATTTTGTGAAGTGAAGAAATATGCGGCTGTTGTTAAAAAGCTTGCGGATGAATATGGGATTCCTTTTGTTGCATTGCAGGAAAAGTTTGATGAAGCAGCAGAAAAGTATGGCGCAATTCACTATTTGTATGACGGCGTACATCCCGATTTGGCTGGCGGTAAATTGATTGCGGAAGAATGGTTGAAGGTTTTCCGTAAAGAAATATAGGATTGCAAGATATGAGTAAAATTCTTAAATACGTTACGTTGAGTTTTGACGATGGAGTAACGCAAGATCGTCGGTTGCTTACATTGCTTAATAAATATGGGCTGAAAGCAACGTTTAACCTTAATTCTTCGTTATTTGGCTTAAAAGGCGGCTGGGAGCAAAATGGAAAGTTTTTGAGCCATAACAAAGTAATGCCGAGTGAAGTGAAGGAGCTTTATGCTGGACATGAAGTGGCTGTGCATACGCTTACGCATCCAAATTTGACGGGCGAGGAAGAGGAAACAATTATTTACCAAGTTGAAGAAGATAGAAAGTGTTTGTCGAATATAGTAGGGTATGACGTGTGTGGTATGGCATACCCTTGCGGCGGTGTTAATAATGACGAGCGTGTTGCGACGATTATTAAAGAAAAAACAGGTGTTCGCTATTCGCGCACGATTGCTTCGACGCATTTGTTCGAATTGCCGAAAAATGTCTATAGATTAGATCCGACGGTAGGAGTTTACGAATATAAAAATCTCTTTCCACTTGCTGAAAAGTTTTTGTCAATGAAAGCAGATTTGCCTCAGTTGTTTTATATTTGGGGACATTCGTATGAATTTGATGTGATGGACGAAATGTCCTGGGAGCGATTTGAGGAATTCTGTGCGCTTATTTCGGGAAAAGGCGATGTTTTCTACGGGACCAATAAAGAAGTATTAACTCAGTTAGAATTGTTATAAAAAGAAAATGAACGTGATCTCAAAACGCTTAATTATCATCAATAAATGAGGTTTATAAGAGGAAGCTGTTCGATAGTTTTTTTTATTTTGCCTTATCGACATAATCTTACCTGTTTGGATAATATAATAGTTACAAACGGCATGATTCCATTTTGGCGAACGATTGGTGAATAAGCGCTGAATCCCTTACAAATAAAGGGGTTTAGATAGTGCAAGATTGGTTCAAATCCGTATAGTAGTTTTAAATAAACCGCATCCCTGTATGGGGTACGGCTCGCTTTTAGTGTATGTTTAATGTTATAATTTCGTTTAAAGGGCGTGTGCTTGTCTTAGGTACAAGTGGCGGCGCTGTCGCGCCGCCACGACAAGCACACGCCAATTTCACTAAATCAAGCGCAAACTGCAGGAAAACTCCGCCCTAAGTGTACTTGGTCGGGGCATTCAGAGGATAAAGACGTTTTATCTTCACGCGTAAACAGAGGATATACGGACTTCTCGGAAGAGTTCCAATTAGGAGAATCGGAGAAGGTAAATTATTGATTTTTGCCCT
>JAZORL010000137.1:0-23318 GCA_045656625.1 Candidatus Scatosoma sp.
GCTGTATGGATCTTCCATGATGTCTATGTCAAACGAATCCAGCAGTTCCATATCCTCAAAAATCATATAAAGCGTGTTTTTCGAAGCGTTAAAATGGTAAGTATGGCGTCCGTCGGTGAAATAAGTATTATTTTGGTTGCCACGTCCTGCAATCAAGGATATATTGTCAATGTCGATATAGTCAAACGAGTGTTCTAAAATCTGCATTGTTCCGGGAATTCGTTTAACGATATGGTATATCATCTCGTTAATACCGTTTAAATTCTTGGTAATACGTATTCTCTCATTACGGTATTCTGCGATTTTCTTGACAAGGTCTAAACCGCTTAACCCGACAAAAGTCGTTCTAAGTTTTCCGAACTCGGCAATCTTTTGATCGTCTTGTCCCGTCCATGTTTTCAAACCGATTCCGACACCGTCTTTTTTCGCATCGGCAGAACAATCCATTCTTGCTAAATTGTCGGCTTCAAAATACTTACAAAAGATGTTTTCATGCGCTCTGTACGGCAAATAAGGACAGTCGCTTTCGGAAAACAATCCTGTAAGCCTGCCCACGATAGAAAGCATCTTCTTGTAATTCTCTTTTTGAGTTTCGGGCTGACGTTCGTAAAACATAGCTCCCCTCCCAACGCTTAACAGCGAAATTTCTTAATTATATATAACACAAAAAGCAACGGTCTAATCAAGATTTAATTACATTCCCAATAATGTTGCCATGGTATCCATCGGACGCAGGCAACCCGCTTGAACATAGTAATTATCAGCATCCATAGAAGTCTTACCGTTCAGCATCGCTTTTTGCGGAAGAATATACTTGTTTTTTATTAAAAACTTTAAATCGTCCTTCGTGATATACCCTACGCACTGATACGACCATTCTTTGCTGAAAATTAAATCCCGTAAAGTTTTTAAGTCAGCATTTTGGGAATATAAACGTCTTGCGGATCTCATTAAATCTTCGCAGCTCGGACTGAGTCTAATCAAAATGATAACATCATATTCCGTCGCCCCCTTTCGGTCTTTATTCGGAATATAAACAGCATTTTCATCCCATTCTTTTGTTTCTAACAGCAAAAGATGCCCGTAATGTTTGGTCGACTTAATCGAAATCTCTTTTCCTTCGACAGAAAGATCTACGGTATCCCATACACCCAACTTATGTGCGGAAAAATCCGGTTCTGTTTCTACCCCTAATTCATAAAAGAAATTAGAAGCCGCACATTCCGCCAATTTCCCTTGAAAAGCATCTGCGAATATTTCCCCGTTCTTTCGAGTATGTATTCCGCCGCTTCGATGAGCTCTATGTTCTCCAACTCCGCCGAATGTCATTTGATAAGCGAAATTTAAAACCTTTTCTACTGTTTCCTTTTTAAATGTTCTGTCCTCTTTATAATCAACCTTTTTGTTGATATAATAACTATTCCCTTCCTGAGTCAAGCGCTCAAATTGTATATCGCATGCACCAAACGGAGCAACCGCACTGCGGTTGCCCTTTTTCTTCTTTTTTCTTTTAAATTTTTTAAAGAAAAAGAAAAACATCTTATCTCCTCATTGCTATAGCGTTAAAAATGCGCTGAACACACTCGTCCGTTTTCTTTCTGATATCCTTCTCCCAGAAACGAAGCACTATCCAGCCCTCAGCCTGCAGCTGTTCGGTAACTTGAAGATCTCGTTCCATATTTCTTTTTATTTTTTGCTTCCAATAATCAGAATTTGTTCCGATACGGTCTGTGCTTTCTTGGTAATTCTTCCCGTGCCAAAATTCGCTGTCGCAAAAAACAGCTATCTTGTATTTTGTAAGGGCAATATCAGGTTTCCCAACAGCTTTTTTGTAATTCTTGCGATATCGGTAACCGCGATTCCAAAGCTCTTTTCGGAGAAGTAATTCAATCTCCGTATCCTTCGACCTGATCGCCTGCATATTCTTTTTTCTCTGTTCCGGAGTATGGTTGTCCATGCAATCCTTTATAAAAGCTATTTTTAATTTGTTATTATACATATAATTATATATTACGATAAGGAATTTGTCAAGAGCGCTTTTACTTTTTCTGCAAATTGCTTAATTAAGCGTTTTTTCTTAAAATCCCTTTTCTTTGTTTACTGCGTATCAAATTTTGCGTAGTGAGCGAAAGGATTTGACTAATTTCCCAAGGTATGCTATACTGCAACAAACTCGATGGGTATATAAAAAAATCAGTTGTCTTCAATTTGCAGACAACTAAAAATATCGAAGAACAACGAGTTGTTTACAAATTGCAATCAACTGAATTTAATGGTTTGCGATAAAGGTTTTTACTGCTGTCGAAAGAATGGATACGTACATGGGTATATCGTTTTGAAAAAAAATAAAGGTGTGGTCATCGCAAAATACTGCGGTTGACCACACCTTTGACCATCTACAGACTCGGACTACGTGGAAACAGTGTTAACAAGAGCACCCGAAAGCACCGTTTTCGGACTAAAAAGCACCTAAAATCACTAAAAATTACATAAAAAACTTATGCAGATGCGTTCGGGACACTGCGTTTACAAGACCGAATATTTCCCCCTAAAAAACCTCAAAAAAGCCTTGAAACAAGCGGGTTTCAAGGCTTTTCACTTTTTCCGAAAAAACTGCTATAAAAATCACTTTAAGCACATGTTTTGACCACTTATAAAAAGATGAATTTTTAAGTCAAATTCAGGCATATCTTTACACCTCAAAAACAACTCCCTTTTCTTTGTTTACTACGTAGCAAACTTTGATGGCTAAAACAATAAATTTACCTTATATTCGTATGCCATAATACTCCTATTTATTTTTTGATTAAGCGAGTATCTCCATGATTCATTCTCGATTCTTCAGCAGCAAAGCTCATCAAATGGCTTTCAATAGATACGTCCAAATATGTAATACCTTCCGCAATTTCACCATTCAATGCACGATAAAGACTATTCATCATAAAGTAGTCACCGCCCATGTGTCTGCCAACGCTTGCTTCGGAAACGTCTATGGTTATCTTTTCGACTTCACCGCCAAAACAACGAATTTCCATCGTGTTCTCTTCCACGCAACCAACAAGTTCCGCTTTTGTGCCGTGTATCTTCAAATCACGGTAAATTTCCTTGCTGAACGCCGTCATAGTATGGCAAGCAGTCTTACCATTTGCAAACTGCATAATCGTTACTTGATGATCCACCACATCGTTATCCGTCTTATATACACATTTATCATACTGCGTGCCTTTCAAATCGGTCAAAACGTTTTCTTTAATATGTTCTTTCGTGGTGAAATAGCTTGCAAAAAAATCACCTTCAGGGGACGTATAAATCGTCTGCGCTTTATAAATACAATCGGTAAGAGGACAAGCAGAACAATATTCCGTACTGCCTACGGGCGCATTTTCAGGAGTGAAATGCGATAAACCGCCATAAGAATTCACCGATAAACAATTTTCACCCATTAAATACCGTAAAATATCCATATCGTGACAGCATTTTGCTAAAATCATCGGGCTGGATTGGGCTTTATTGCGCCAAGGCCCACGAACAAAACTGTGCGCTTGGTGATAATACCCCACGTTCTCGCTTGCGTGAATGGTAATCACTTCACCCAATTTCCCACTGTCGATAATACGCTTCACCGTGGAATAGAACGGCGTGTAACGCAAAACGTGACATACAACCACCTTTCTATTATATTGCTTACTCGCTTCGTAAATCGCCAAGCTATCTTCTTTATTATTCGCAATCGGCTTTTCAAGCAACAAGTCGTAACCTGCCTGCATCATTGCGATTGCATGCTCCTTATGGTCCTCGTCTTGGGTAGCCACCGCAACGATATCCGCGCTTATTTTTTTACCGAGAAAATCATGATAATTTTTAAATAATCTCGTACCTGGGTATGTCGTTTTAGCCAATTCTAATCTTTCGGGATTGTTTTCGATAATGGCAACCAACCTAAATTTTTCAGGGTACGTCTTCGCAAAGTTTGCGTATATCGTTCCTCTTGCGCCTAAACCAAATACGACTAAATTTTTAATTTCCATTGTTGTTTCCTCGTATTACCAATTTTATTATTCCGTCATAATGTTTTTAACACGCTCTAAAACGTCTGCGGAAATAAAACATTCCTCAGTCAAAAATCTTTCAATTGCCTTGGAAAGAACCCTATCCTCCGCCCCGTAATTATCCAAAATTACCTTATGCAATTTACCCCAAGCTACATAATTAATAGTAGGATCGTCCAACATGACAAGATCGTCTTCGGCAAAATCACCGCCTGTGCCTGCTCCGCGCCAACGCTTACCGCATATGGAAAAGGACGTGGTTTCAAAATCACGCGTCAAATCCTCATACGATACCCCAAGCAAGCCGTTAATCAAAAAGGTAAGCGTACCTGTTCTATCCGCGCCTGCATTGCAATGATAATAAATAGGATAATTGCTTTCATCTGCAAGAAGCTCAAAAATGCCCTTTAACGCTGATTTTGTACTGCCAGAAGATAATATATTATCATATTGCCCAATCGGAAGCATTTCATAGGGCGCTTCTGCATTGAAATAATTTGCGTTTTGACCGCTATTATCGCTGGAACTGCGCAAATCCAACTCCAAACGAATGCCCAACCTTTCCGACATTTACTATAAATTGTTGTTTTTTTAATATACACGGGTTTTTACTTGCATTTTATTTTCTTATGTATTATAATGCAAATATGTACACTTATATCATTCCAAAACTGCAAAAAAACGAATGTACCACCAATAAGTGGTACTACTCATCTGACCCGCATATCCATCAAGACTGGGAGTTTACCACCACAACGAAGGGAATGGCAAAAAATATTATCAACGACATCCCCTACGAAAATGTCCCCGATACTTTTTTATTGCTTGGGCCAAATCACATTCATGCGCAACAGACCAAAGGTGGAATTATCAGACGAGATATTTGTATCTCCACGGAGTCCTTCATCGATTTTTGCAATAGCATAAAATCAGGCTTATATGAAGAGCTTAACGCTTCACGAGATCCTATTCAAATCCATCTCCCCACCAATACCTACCAAGAAGTTTTGACGCGTTTAGAAGCGGTTGATATCTATAAAACGACGCATCCTACCGAAGAAGCCCCCATTTTACGTTCCATTATTACTTATCTTTTGGGGCTTTATATCGAACAATCGCATCTCAAGAATAAACGAACTTCACCTACTTGGTTTTCCGAATTTATGCACAAAATTCACGAGCCGGAATATTTCACAAGAAAGATTGAAGATCTTGCAAAAGAAGCCAATTATTCGCACGCACACCTCTTGACAATTTTTAAGCAGGAAACTGGCAGAACCTTGATTTCTTATATCACCGCTCAACGCATGAACTATGCGTCCAAACTGCTAATCAACACCACCCTGCCAATTATTCAAATCGCCAACCAGGTTGGATATGATAATCACTCCTTCTTTACCCAAAAGTTTAAAGAATACTTTCATTCATCCCCTACGGCTTATCGAAAAAAACACACCAAACCATTTTCAACCAATGCAGACACTTAAAATTTTATCACTTTTTTAAACACAGTTTTCTTTAAGACTGTGTTTTTTTATCATTTTAATAAATAAAATACCTGTTCTCCGTCGTGCTCTTCCTTGCGCAAAACCCTTCTGTTCCCAAAATCATATGCAACGTCCGCATTTCCAAATACGCCTACCGTTAAGCAAATTTCATCCGCTTCATAACGCCATTCCACGCGAACTTCTCCACATTCAAACTCGTAACGCCCCTTTGCATAATCGAGCTGACTGCTAAGATCAGAGGAAATGAGAAAGTTCCCCTTCTTGCGACGCTTGATTCCCAAAACGTAGGCATACAACCAATACACGCAAGAACCTAAGGAATAGTGGTTATGGATAACGGAGCAATGGAAAACTTTTTCGGTCGGTTAAAGATGGAAATGTTTTACGGTGAAAAATTTGAAAGCGTTAACGCTTTCATTGAAAAGTTACACGAATATATTTATTACTACAACAACGAGAGAATATCTCGCAAATTAAAAGGAATGAGTCCTGTACAGTACAGAACTCATTCGCAAATTTAATATTTTTTGTCTAAACTTTGGGGTTCACTTCATTGAACTAGTGGTTTTAATTTTTTATTATTTCATCCATTGACCCCAATCGATGACACCATTATCATATCCGCAATAATAGATATACGAGGTTTTTAGCGATCCATCTGCCGTCAAAGGAATTAAGCTGCTTATTTTTGCAAGCTTTGCTGCAAATTCGGTGCATTTTCCACAGGTTGCACGCGCGGCTTTTGCGAAACAATCCGCTTACGCTCATTTTCCGAATCAACAACAATAGGCTCTCTATCTTCTTTTTTCAGCTTATCTAACGCCACTTGCTTTTCCGCTTTTATCTTATCTTGCATGTTCGTATGTTCACGTGCAAAGGCGTTCTTTTCTTCCTCGAACGAAGGCACGCTATTTGCCTTCTTTTCAATCGATTTGAAAATCTCTTCCTTGCTCATGCTCTTTGCCATTTTCGCATACTCGCTATTCATGGCAACACGCAAAGAATCTTTTTTATTCAACCCAAGCGCCGCGCGGCAGGAATCGAGTGCGCCTTTTTCGAGTTTGTACTGCTTACGCCCAAAGATTCTTTGTGATCTCGTGCCAAAATTCTTTTGCAAATGCGCGTCCGCCGCAATCATATAATCGAGCAATTCCTTTCTCGAAATATCCCCCTTTTGGAATGCCGCTTGACGATCTGCAAGCGTGTTTTTCACGCGATTGGCTGGCAAGACGTTTGCATTGAGTCTTTCTTCCTTATTCCACTGCGCAAGAATATTCTTCGCTTGCTCTTTTTGCTTGGACCAAGCTTCTTCGCTCGATTGATTGATTGCCCAAGCGTCCTTTTCGATCTCTACTGCAAGACTGGAAAGCTGCTCTGCGGAAAAACCGCCAAAGCTGCATTTTTGCACCACTTCCATATTCCGATCGTTGCTATAAACTTCGGAAACGTACATGGCCGTCTTGAAAAGCTCGTCCACGTCCTTTGCAATCGACGAAAAATCCGTCTTTTTGCCGACGGCGTAGTTCTCCGCCTTCATTTTCGTGCAAATATCCCTATAACAACGCCCGAACATTTTTTGATATTCGCCGTACGCCGCTTGTTCTTTCTTCGTTTCTCGAATATCGTAGTACTCGGAAGCCTTATATTGCCTAAAGGTATCCCCATCCTTTTCAATTACGACACCGCCTTGCGCGGCAGAAAGCGCTTCCTCGAATTCGAGTTTTGCTCTTGCGAATTCCTTATCAAGCTTCGCGTTTCTTTCCTTAAAGGAATCTTCGCCTTCTTTTTTATTTTCGTTGCCTTGTAGTTTCTTGCGCTCTTCTTCGAGTTCTTTGATCGTATCATTGTACTCTTTATTCGCTTCTTCAATAAAGTCCTTGAAGTATTCCTTCGCGTCGTAGGTTTTTTCTACACCGTTTTCAATCACAACAACGGTGTCCTTTGATAAGAAAAATTCCTTTTCTTCACGCGCTTCAATCATCAACGCAGACACTTGCTCGATCGACGTGCGTAATTTTTCGGCGTTAATATGCATGCCGTACTTCTTATTGATTTCTTGGAGCTTATCCTCGAGATATTTGCGCTCTTTACGGCTGCCTATCTCCGTAATTTCTTGCGCGAGCTCGAATTGCGCGAAGAAATCCCCGACCATTTCCGCCGCGTCGTCCGTGATTTCGGCGTATTGACCAGATTTTTCTTTCTCCGCTTTCTCCTTTTTTGTGGTGGCTTCCAGTTTTTTATAGCCTTCCACTTCTTTCTTCGAAGGGTTTTCCTTCTCGTTATATTCCATGATCGCGCCTTGGATCTCGTCGGCAATTCGTTCTTCGCTTACCACATTTTGCGCATGCTCAAGATATTGATTTACGACGAATTCGTCCAAAGACTCAAAATTCTTGCCGCCAACTTCGACCTTCCAAGCAGCCAAGGCATCGTCGATCAATTCCTTTTCGCGCTCGTCAAACTTGCGCTCCCCGACCCCTTCATCGCGGTAAACTTCCAACGCCAAGGCAAACTCGAGCTTTTCTTCTTGCGACATAAGCCCCAACGCCGTCTTATCACGCACGAGTTCCGTGACATTACGCATAATCGTTCCAGCCCATGTGGACTTATACTTATTATACGCCGCCGTTTTGCGTTTTTGCACTTCGGCTACGTGAATTTCCCGCGAAAGGCATTTCTCGGAAGCCGACTTAATCTCGTTTTGAAGGGTTGCGCGTTCCATAACCCCGAAGGTCATGTTAGACAAAACGTCTTCATTTTCCCGAAGTGCGGGAATGAGTGCCATTGCGCACGTTTTCAAGCTTTCGTCCGTTTGCACAAGGCATTTTTGGAAATTCGGCAATTTTTTCAACGCATTCGCGTCCACCGCTTCTTTCTCTATCCAACTTTTCAACGTAGCGCGGAAAATCTCACGATATACGTCCAAGAAACTCGATTTTCCTTCCGTCGCATCCGCTTCCCATGCCGTTTTCAGTTTATTTTCAAGTTCGTCCCTATTCGCAATCGAGAAACCTGCCAAGCTTTCAAGACTCTTGATTGTATTCAAAAAAATCGTTTTATTAGGCATGCTAACCATCCTTACAACTTAACTTCTATTTTTTAAGGTTATGCAAGAAGAAACCGTCCTTGGACGGGGCTTGCGAAATCCTATTGTTTTCTTGCCCCAATCTATCCGCGTTTTCTTCTAACCACTTTTGTTCTTCCACCGACGCGTGCACTGCCGCCATTTCTTGCAAACGCATTGCAATTGCCTGCTTTTCCGCATCGCTCAACGAATCGCGAAGCGCAATACGGGCTTGATTTTCATACGAAAGGTATTTCTTTGCCTGTGCGGACGTATCCGAAACGTCTTCCTTCAAACCCTTTTTCGCGGGGTTTTTCACCCCTTCCACAGCCCCTTCATCCTTTCCGTTCCTAAATACGGGGAAGGGGGCTCTTTCCTTCTCGCTTTCAAGACTCGTGCCCTTTTCAACGCTCTCGGCAACGTCCTTTTTTTCTTGCGCGTCCTTGGACTCGTTTCCGTCTCGCAGCTCTTTATTTTCCAAGGGTTTTCCGTCCGATTTTTCTTCTAGGAATATAGGGAAAGGAGAATTCCCTTCTTGCGTTTCTTTCGGGAATGCCGCCGCTATTTCCGAAGGAATTGCAGTGCTCGGCGTAAGCTTTTCCGCCTTCTTTTCTGGCATTTTATTCTCGTCTTGTACCTGCTTACCTTCTTCGCCTTTTTTCTCGCCCTTTTCAGGCGTTTTTTCTTGGCTCGTTTCCTTTTGCGTGCTTGGGGCTTTCGCTTTTTCCAAGGGATCAAACGTAAGCTTCTCCCGCTTTACGCCGCTTTGAATCACGTTCCCTTCGGGGGTATCCATCGGCGCGTGCATTTCTTCAAGCAACAAATCCACGGGCTCTATCCCTTGCGCTTCCGCTTCCGCACAAAGCTCGAAGAAGCTTTGCAATTCCATTAAAATCGACGTATCGTTAAGAAAGAACGTCTTTCCGCCGCCCGCCGATTCCACGTCCTTAAGCTTGGAAACTTCCATTGCAAATCTTTCCATTTCCACCGAAATTAGATCTCGCATTTGCGCTTCACTCGTATGGCCCAACATGCGCTTGAGCAAGCGGAATGCGGAGCGTTCTCTCAAAAACGGGAAAAGAAGAAACAGTTTTTTCAAGAATTTCGCATAGCGTTTTTCCAAACGAAGCTCCAAGGCACAAAGGAAAATCAGCGCGCGAAAACGATAGAAGAAATCGCCTTGCAAACGCTTGCTGTACGCATATTTTTGCGCTCTTGCCGCAATCTTTTTGGAATACGTACCCTTAGTTTTCCAGCTCGCATACGCCTTCTTCCCTTCTTCTACGATATACGTGAAATATTCGTCTTTGCGTTGGTCGATTGTAAACGCCATGCAATTTCCCCTACCTTTTTTCTGTTTCGCTACGTTATTCGCCAAACATGGCGCGCGTTTTGGGTGAAGCCACAATTTCGATATTCGTTCTCGACATAGGCCCCGTGATAATAAACGCCTTACCGCGCTCGTTATTCACGATTTGATCTTGTTCGCTCGCATTGATTCTGCCTGCCTTATCGTAAAGGGTGCACAAATCGTCCATATCGTTGGGAGAAAGCGCGAATATGAAGGAATATTGACAAGCGTTGATAATCGCCGTAGATTTACGGATAATATCCTGCGTGCCGACGAAATCCTTGATATTTTGCGTAATTACGATTTGCATACCGTTATATTTACGGATACGCTTTGCAAGCTGATACATGAAGTCGAGCGCAATTGGATACTTAGGATCGATAAATACGTGCGCTTCGTCGATGGCAACGATAATCTTTCGATTCGTGCCGTGTTTCAAGTTAAATTCTCTATTTTTGATGATTTCGTTATCCAACCATTTCAAAACGAGCAGCATTTGCGCATTGGCAATTACGCCGTTCTTATTTGCCAAAAGACTTTGGAAATTGAATACGGTAAAATTTTCTTGAACGGTGAGCGTCGATTCCCCATTCCAAAGGTTGGAGTCCCGCCCGTTGCTCGAGAATTTCGAGATAAAGTTCGAAAGAATACGCAAATTCGTGACGTCGTAATCAATCGTCGCCGTTTGCAATTTTTCCAAGATTAAATCGTTAAGCTCGTCAAAAATCGGATAGTCACTCGCCTTTAATTGCGCGAAGTTGGTGTGGAAAGTAATCCCCTTGCGCTTATAAAGCTCAACGATCAAATTATTAAGATATTCCAAAGCTTGCGTATCAATCCCCGGAAGCACCACTCGGAAATATTCTTCCAAAAATTGCAGGTGCACCGCAAAATTATCCACCTTCGAATCTTCGCCGTCTTCGTCGGCTTCCAAGGTCGTGATCACATGGAAGGGATTGATTCTGCCTTGCGTTGCCGTACCGACGTCAATCAATCGTCCGCCCAAATTTTCCGCAAGCGCTTTATATTCATTTTCAGGATCGAGAATAAAGATTTTGGTGTTTTCCGCCGCAAGCCCCGTCAAAATGGTTTTTGTGGCGTAGGATTTGCCCGAACCGGATTTCCCAAGAATTACCATATTCGAATTTACACGCTCGTGATTTCTCTTGAAGAAATCCACGATTACGGGATATTCCCCCGACGAGCCGACAATCGTGCCGCCGTCGTCCATGAGCGTGGATAATACGAAGGGAAAAACCGCCGCCACCGAGCCGGAATGAATCGCGCGGGAGAATTCTTCCATCGTATCATATCTTGAAACGTTGGTGGAAATCACCGCCTTATTTTGTTTGCAGAAATTATCCACAAACTCAAAGCCCTGCTCGGCAAGAATACGTTTAATCGTCTTCTTCAAATCTCGTGTCTCTTCTTTTGCCTTTTTGCCCTTATTGTATATCGTGAAATGCAACGTGACCTTAAAGAGCGTTTCGTTATCGTTTTGCAACATTCTCAACACGTCCACGAGCGTTTCGATATGCGTTTTCTTATCCAAAAGGGAGCTTGCCTTAAAGGATTGCTCCGATTGGCTGGCCAATTCTTGAATGGACCTATCCAGCATTTTGATTGCCTTGCGCTTTTCGTAGGGCTCTAAGTTCATTACGACCTTCGTCCCTTCGATATTGAACATTTGATAGCCCCAAGCATTGAGCACCGTCAACGGGAAATTGCGCACCGTATAATGGAAGGTTTCTTCCCCGTCAATAAACGCCGATTTCGTCGTGAAACGAATTTCACTCGGCTTCACCCAAGAAATAATTTCTTCGGGCGCAAGCTGATCAACGTCGCTTTCGTCAAATTTGTCCGTATAGGTATATTTTAAGAAAACGGCAAGTTCTTTTTCTTTTAGAATCTTCGACGTCATCCCCGCATCCAAAAGCGAACTTTCGCCATTCTTCAAGATTTCGTCAATTGCTCTCTTGTCCGCATCGTACACTACCAAATAATAGAAAGGCTTCGTGATTACGTTATCCCCACTCATTCGATTGTAAATTTGGATACGATCATCAATAATCTTCGTACGTGCAGACAATTCTTCTTGCGTAAGATTCCCCGCCGCAAAAAGCTTTTCGATTTGTTTTTGTTTCTCTTGCTCCGCCGCAATATAATCGTCGAGCAAAAGCTTTCTATCAATTTTGACAATCGACGCGCGTGTTTTGCCATTGATAGAGCGAATGAGCCTACCAAAGTGCGTATCGATAATTTGATCTTGACGGAAACCCGTCAACAAACGAAATTCACGCGGATCGATTTGCAATACACCCGCATAATAATCTTCGTAAACGATATAGCTCCCTTCAATGCTCTTAAAAGGAATAAATCGATCTACGTTTGTGTTGGCATTTTGATATTCCGACGAGTACTTCTTCACGGAAAATACGTATTTCGCCAAATTCACGAACATCATATAAAAACGCTGTCCGTCAAAGGGCAAAAAGAGCCACGCAAAAACACAGAATAAAAGCGACATCAAGATAATCTTCGCAATCACCGGAATATTGGTCAAGAACAGCAATACTTCTAAAATAACGCCAATCAAACCGATAATCACGTCTACGATAGAGATATTCTTAAAAAATTCTACTTTGACTTTTGCCGTCTTAGGAATAATTCTCATAATTCACCTCTTATGCATCGTAAAGATCATCGTAGTCCCCGGGCTTACTACCCGTGTTATTGATGATATTCTTCACCAAAGCGTTGCCCTTGTTTTCGTTCGGTGCTTTATCGTTGGTATTCCCTGCACCCTTGTTATTATCCTGCTTTCCGCCGTCCGCGCCGCCAAGAATTGCTTCCTTTGCCGTATTTTTCAAATTCGAAGCAATGGGAGAATTGCTATTTTGCGAATCGCTGCCGCCGTCCCCTGCTTGAACGTCCTTTCCACCGCTTGCAGCGCCGCCTTTCGAACCGTTCCCATAAGCACGCTGTGCCCAAGACGGCAATATCTTTTGCGCCGCCTTACCCGTGATTTCTTGCTTCATGGAAGAGCCAATCCCCGTCAAAATACCTGCGCCGGGAATTTTCCCCGCCAAGCCGGTCAAACCGCCAGCAATCGCCGCGTCGCGCAATTCGTTCGAGCCTGCGCCGCTGGAAATCAAGTTCCCAATCAACGCCATCACTTGCTTCAAGGATACGCCGCCACCTGCAATCAAAAGCAGCTTTATAAGGAAATCGATAAACGCGTCCCCCGAGAATACCAAGCTTGGATTCATAACGAGCAAGCAAATCATTGCAAAGATATTAATAGCAAGCATCATACCGTAGCCGGTGAGAAATTTAATCAAAATCTGCTCTCGCCAGAGCTTAAAACGAGCCCCTTCGTCGAGCACACTCGCCCCGATAGAAAATGGTGCTACTATGTATAATATGGCAATGGAAATTACACGACTCACGAAATACATCATGGAAACGCCGATGCAGCCGAGAATTACGCCGCCTGCAATCCAAGAAAAAATGAATTCAAATTCACTCAAATCCATCAAATTCCATACGTCGCTCGTATTTCGCCAGTCCAAAACGTTGCTTGCCAAGAATGCGTCGATTTCTTCTTTTGCAACCCCCGATTCCAGTGCGAACGCCTTAAACAAGAAGTCGCCCAAAGATGCTTCATCCTGCAACGTAGCCTGGTACATGGCTTCCATAAAGACGTTTCCTGCATTGATAAGCACAATCATAATCAAGGGAATGAACAAGAAGGACAAAATACTTTTTATTGCGCGCCCTACGACTTGTGCAGGCGTCCCTTCCGCCTTTTCCTTTGCCAATGTACGCAAAATGGCGATAATGGAAAAAACGACCACGACAATAAGTCCCAACAAAGCAGCTACGCGAAAGGCAAAACCTATTTCACTGCTCGTGAGAATATACTGCATGAAATCCACTTCTTCGCCGTCTACTTTCACAGGCTCAATGCCGCAAAGATAATTGGCGCATTGAATCAAACCATCTATTAGCTTAAACAACGTTTTTGATATCTGGTATAAAAAAGTCCAAAACCAATCAAACATAAAATAGTACCCCTATTCTAATCTTCCGAAAATGCACGCACCAACAAATTCGTCGTGCGAAAGGACACGGAAGGCGTTTTTTCCGTAGCAAGCCCACCGTTATTGATAAAGCGCAACAATAAATATTGCGATTTCTTCACCATTAAGGCATTTTCGTTATTCCATCTATTTACGGTGAATGACGTCCATCGCCCTGCTTGGGTGTGGGTAGTCAATTTCCCGACCATACAACTCGCATCGGGATCGGAATAGACGATAGGCTTATATATCGGCTCTCCATTTTCATCGTACATAGGCTGATTTTCACCGTCTAACATTTCTTGATAAATCGGATTCCCCGATTCGTCAAACATCGGATTGCCCTGCCCGTCAAGTTTTTGGTAATATTCTGGATCTCCCAAAAGCTTAATCGAGCTAAATTTCCCGTCGTTAGGCAAAGAATCTACTAAATAAACTTGTATTTCAAGAGCACACGTTTGCGTTGCGTTGATATATAACGCCAAGGAATCTATGCGAATATTTTGTTCAAGCGGCACTGCCATATACACATAAGGCAGCTGCGGAATACTCTTCCCTTCGCTCGGATCGCCGTAGGTAAAATCTTCTACCGTTTCTTCATTGTAGAAATAATCTTCCACGGGATAATCTTTATACGCAATTCCTTCTTCTGCGGCATATACCAACCGCACGTCGCCAAACGCTGCGTAATACGCTTCTTCGTTGTCAAAATCTCCCAAGTCGTAGCACCCCGCCAACGCAATAGCCGAAAGGGCTATTGCGATAGCAGAAAAGAGCTTCTTGAAGATTTTAATACGCATAGTTTCTCCACCAATCGGTGAACACTTCCAAACCAATTTGCAAACCAATCAAAAGCACGAAGATAAGTACGAAGCCGACGATTGCGTTCTTCAAGCCCTTCTTTGCCTTTTCGTGTTCTTGGGGATCATCCGTTTTCGCATATTTAATGCCGAGAAGAATGCACCAAAGCGCACCAAGCGCACCCACTACCGCAAGCGCGATAGGCACCAATACGTTGCAGATATCCAATACGGGTTGCACCACTTTTTCAAGTTGCGATTGAGAAATAGACGCTAATAAATTTGTCAACATTTTTTTACTCCTAATAAATCGTTAATTTTTTATATCTACGTATTCTTCGGCAAGATACCAGAATCTCTCATGCCAAAGCGTACGTTAAAACAAAACCCATCAATCATCCGTCTTCGAATGATTACGCCAAATCAAGCCGAGCAACAAACCGACCACGAGTGTCAGGGAAACCGTGATAATCAAGATACTTCCCGCTGCGTTCGGAATGTGCTTACGTTCAAAGGTAAGCTCCGTGCGAATGCCCGCTTCGTTCTCCACGACGATCCTATATTTGCCACCTTCTTTAATGGTGGGGGCAGCTCTCAATTCCGAATCCATATAAACGGTTTTTACAAGCTTATTCCCTTTATAAACGTAAATAGTATCCCCTACGGAACAGCCCTTTATTGTGACGTTATTGATCGTCTTTTCATCCACTTCACAGCCAACAAGCTCTACCTTCGGCGGCGTCTTATCGATTGTGAAAGTGAAGGTTTTTACGTCGTGCTTTATGCCTGTTTCCGAATCCATTATGGCTATCGTCACAATGTAAGTTCCGTTGTCCGTTGCTTCGAGCAATTTACGAGAATTTTTAATCGTATCATCTGCCGGTGCGCTGGACGTGCCCATTTGCCACGTCACCGATTCAATCTCGTAATCATAAGGCACGGTATAGGTAAAGCCGCTCATTTTGCCATAGAGAATATAGAATCGGAAATAGGATTCGTTGCCCACGTCGTCGGCTACGATCACTTCCCATTTACCCCTTTCGGTGAACAGGTTTCCGTCGTGTTTTACGAGTTCGTTGTTGTGGAAAACCTTCTTGATATACGCGCTATCGTCATTATCCACGTAGAAGCGCACGGATCTACCGTTTACTACTTCGCCGTTAATAAGGGCTTGAAGGCTTTTATCGTCTTCGAAGTGATATTCCACTGCGCTATCCTTTTTCACGACGTAGGTGGAAATATTCCCCGCTTTGTCGATTGCCTTGAAACGATATACGCCGTCTTTATAAAGCACGTCACCCGAATGATAAGCCCGTTCGTCTGCGTTATTCAAAACGTAGGTACAGGTTGCGTTTTCGCTAAATTCCATGCGTACGCTATCCTTCGTCACGAGCACGTCGGCAATCGTCGAAACTTTCATTTCTGCCATAGGCTCGATCACGACGTCTTCACGAAGCATATACACCTTGAACGTATACTGAAAGCCGTACTCGTCGAGATAGGACACCGAATATTCATTCTTCGTCTTACTATCGTAATGAATTGAAAGCACGTTTTCCAAATCGTCCACTTTCAAGATATATTGCGAAGCCGCAATCGAAAAACTTACCGAATCGTTCGTCCAAACGCCTTCGTCTTCTATCTTGTCAAGGGGATACTCTTCCGCACTCATGCTATTCAACGTTTTGCGAAGAATCGTCAACGTCGATTGACTGCGATAATGCACCGTCGTTTCCGCCTTGTTGCCATAACGATCGCGGAATACAAGCACGTAATCCCCATCGCCAAGCGAACCGACAAACTTATCCTCCACGAAGCTCGTTTGTACTTCATGAAGCTCGTCGTAAAGAATGACCGCTTGGTCGCCACACGTCATGCTAATGAATACAATTCCGTTCTTGTTTATCGCCGCATCTTTATTGATATAGACGTTTTGGTTAGTGTAGTTTTCATTTCTCCGCAATGCGTCTTCGTTGAAATTCGTCAATACGCTGCCGCTAAGCTCAAGATCTTCCTCCGCTTTAATTGAAATTCTCTTTTCGAATATGTTGCCGTATTCATCTTCCAGCTTCAATACGTAATCCTTATCTTGTGGCTTATCTACGTAAAAAACCGTATAGCCCTGTTCCGTGCTATAACTGCTAATCCCTTCCGACTTTTCCAAGGTCGTCAAGTTGATCGCGTGCACGACGAATTCCACACTCTTATTGCTATAGAACTTGTCGTGTTCCGCCACGTATGCCATGGAATATTCCACTCTCATGCCATCCATAGCATATTCCACCGTCGCCGTCACAACAAGCTTTTGGGAAAGAAGAATATAATAATCCGTTTGAACGCCATAGATATTGAGCACTCTTACGTGGTACATACCTTCCTTCGAGAACGTACTGCCGTCGCCAAGATAGCTGTTTCCGTCATAAAGCAATTCGTACGTAGTATAGCTGCCCGTTTGCGAATAGGCAATTTCTACACTTACCACGTCTTTGCTAAATTTGTTTTGCACCTTAAATGCTTCGTTCACTTTAACAGTCGTCCCGCTTTCAAGCGCGTCGCCGTTTTCGTCCGTAAGCACGATCAAAGAAGGTACGCTGGAAATTTTCGTCTTGAAATAATACGGCATTTCGTTTTTATCCGTCGTGATACGCGTTTCCACCGTGTAGGTCTTATATTCGTCGTTCAAAGAACGAACGATCAACGAAACCGCTTGATCCAAGCCCCTTTCCAAGAAGATTGCAACGCCCAAGTCTTGCATTTTTGCAATTTGACCAGCTTTAAGCGCTTCTTTTTCAATCTTGTCAATGGTTTGAATCAACAATACGTTTTCTTCCTTCACAACGTTGATAACGTATTTATAAGCATAAACCGAGCCGTTTTCTACCAGGAAGGCTACGTGATGCTGCGTGCCGCTTTCTTCCGTGATAAGATAATGTACTTCCGCAGAAGATACGAGCCTTATTTCCGCTTGCGAAGCGCCGTATTCTACCTTCTTATAAACGCCGTCCTCGAATTGATCGATAAACGAAACGTCCGTCGATTGCACTTCGCCGTCCACGAAATATTCCACGTGATTGTAGGAATCGTTCGTAAAGGTAAATTTCGACGTATTGCCGAAAGTATCCGTTGCGACAATTTCGTATTTGCCACGACCACTCAAGTAAATATTATGAAAGTCCGAAGTCTTGGAGGAAATCAACTCGCCGTTCAAATAGATTTGCACGAGCTTCACACCGCTTTCGTCGGATACTTGCACTCGATAATATTGACTCTTCACCCGTTCGCCGTTGCTGACGTACATGGTCATGTCATGCTCTTTATTGTTGCGCTCAAACCCGATAAAGCTCGGCGCAAAATTCGTTTCACCTTCGGCAAAGCCGTTGCCATTAAAGATTTCGATAATCTCGTTGCGTTCCGAGTGCATATATTCGCCCTTTTGATAGGATACGCTCACTCTCGGCGCATAGTTATCGACGTCACACGTATAAATCGCATACACTTCGGGATACCTTTCATAATAGATCTTGAGTGCAAACGAAGTCACGTTATTGAAGGTCACCCAACCTGCGCTCGTATTCGTCGAAAGGCTCGGCGCTCCGCTAATCACTTCGTAAGCACAACCGCTCGCCAACGTAAAGCGCAAACGCGTACTCGTGGAAATAATATAGTTTTTCTCGTCCACTTTCGTAAGCGTCATTTCGTCTTGATCGCTCGTATATTCCACGAAGTTATTATCCGAAGATAAGTAGCTCCACTTCACCGCCACTTTTCTATTGAATTTAATCTCAGACTCGTAGAAATTCCCGTAAATATCTTCGATCACAAATTTATAATCTCCGCTTGCGGTGAACTTCTTCGTGCTAAAATCGGTGGTATAAATCCACCCGTCAAGATACACTTGATAAAGCACTTCCGCTTCATCACGATTAATCTCGACTTGCAAGTGCGAATTTTCCACTTCCTTAACGGTACATACGAGCGGATCGGATTTCTTTTGCAATACGAAGGAGAAGGAATTTCCCGAACGGTCGGAAACGTAGATATGATATTTCCCGTCGTTCTCGATAGGAACGCCGATACCATTATCGAAATCCCTTTTTCTATAAACGCTCAAAAGATCCCCTTCGCCCTGCGACGTATAGCGGTAAATCGCCACATACGCGTACCCATCGTAATCTTCTATACTTTCAAGATAGAAATTGTTGCCCGAAATCGTTTGATTGTTGTTCGCTTCTGTGAAATCCTGCTCTTTTCTGCCGTCCTTCGCATTCCACGAAATCTTCAATTCCGGCGCAGCTTTATCGATATATACGTAGTATTCACGCGCGCCGTTTTCGTCCAATTCTAAAATCGTGAACCTACCCGTTGCCTTGAGATATTCCCCAAGCGTTTTACGCTCGTCCCAAATCAACTCGTGATACTCACTGCTGTCCGTCTTATAGAAAAGACGGCTATATTCACTGCCTTGCGCCAACGTGTTGGTGGAAAGCGATGCGTTGGGATCTATCACAAGATATATGCCCGGATCGCCCAAATAATTTACGGGCTCTGCAAACACCGTTCCGTTTTTTTCGCTCTTGCTGCAGCTTTCCGGTTGCACGTGCAACTGCCCTTCCGAAATCGTCGGTGCGCCGTAGGCATCGAGATGTTCTTGCGTGACCAAATCCACCATGCGACCGTCCGAACAAATCGAGCCCGTCACCGTACCCGCCGCAATCAACAAATCGTCGCTAATCGCACTTAAGTTAATCGGCAAGCAAGCAGTGCTTTCACCATAATAGTAATATACCCATGCGCTCATCGTGCCATTTGGATTCCAGTTCACGTCCTTATAACGAATCCACACTTGCCCTGCTACTGCCGTTTTGTCCATATCGCCCGGCGCTTTGCGGTAGTTTGAGCTAATTCCGCTATTCAAGGAACTTGCGACATTCTTCGTCAACGTCACGGCGTACATATCCATATATTCACAATACATGATATAGTCATACGCATGAATCCACGACGAGAAGGTAACGGGTTTATTCGTCTTGCTATAGCTTTCTTTGACACGTTCACCCGTATCCGTCAAATAATGGAAATACGTCGTCGTGGGAAGTTGGAATACTTCGTTGGTAAGCGTTGCACCAGTGCCGACGCTCTTATAAACGCCAGTTTCTTCCCTGTATTGCGAGGTTTCTGCATCTTTGCCGTTCGTCACGTAGAAATAAACGGGTACGGACATTTTACTCGAATATCCATCTGTAAAGATCAAGCAGTAAAGCCCCGGTGCAAATTTCTTCGTGATCTTCACTTTGCCAAGGGAATTTGCGCTCTCGTCGTTTATGCAAGAACGTATACTTTCCCCCGTCGATACGTTTTCAAAGGAATGAACTTGCAGAGAAACGGAAGAATCGTTCTCATCCGCGCCCTCCACTTTGAACTTGAAGTAGAAATTTGTCACGTTATCCATTTTGGACAAATCTAACGTATAGTAATTTTTATCCAACGTGCCGTATAACGCCCCGCCCGACTTAAATTCGTCCATTTCAAAATCGGGATCGCTTGCGCCTTTGACCGGCTGAACTCTCAAAATTGTTCTCACGTCGAAATCGTAGTCAACCGCCTCGCTCTTGTATTGATTTTCCAAAACATCGCTCACCGAGAAGGAAACGTAATACGTGCCGAATTCCAGCTCGCTCCCTTCTTGCATGCCAAGCTCCGATGCTTCCAAAAGGAAATCAAGAGTGATTTCTTCTTGGTTTACATGATCGTCCTCAATCGGTATTGAAAAGGGTTTAAGGACGTTTTGCCCTTGATAATCACTTGAAACGATTGCCGTCACCGTCTTCTTTAAGTTGGCGTACTCGGTAAACGCTTCTATATCTTTCGATTTATTCGAAATCGTCAATTTGAAAGTCTTTGCTAAATATGTATCCGATACACATTCCGCATTTATGGTCGGCGCATCATTATCAAAATGGTAGGGCCCTACGTAAATTTCTTCGCTCTTTTTGCCCAATTCGGAAACGGCATACGCGTACAAATATCTCGTACCCGAAATATCCGCCGGCGAATACACCGTTTGAAAGCCAAGCCCGGAAATCGGCGTGTTAGAAAGATTCTCCGGTATATCCGTATCATTCAAAGCCCAACCGTAATAAAGCATACCCGTTTCGCTAATGTGCGACGTTTGTAATGTCACGGAATGAGCGGTCTTCACCATATTCGACGCCTTACCGCTAAAGCCCAAAACGGGCGTGTCCAAATCGTACCAGCAAGACAAGGATTGTTCTTCAAATTTATTCCATCCGCTTACAACGGTGGACGTTTCCATCATATTCAAGGCTTGATTGCCGCCAAGAATACCTTCCGTCCAAGGCGCGAAATCGTAAACGAGATGGAAATTCTTCGCCGTGAGCAATTGAATCGAGCTAACCTGCGTATTCAAATGCGATGCATCCGCTTCGAAATAGAAGGTATCCGTACCATCACCTGCGGCATATTTAAATTCCAAGGGCGTTTGCGTGAAACCGTTTGCTTCCGCCTCGATATAAGGCGAATCGGTCTTGCCCGTGCCCTTTTTGAGCTGTACCGGTTCGTTGAAACGAACGGAAAGCCCTATTTTCGCTTTACCGTTTTGATCGTAGAATAACGAACCCAACGTCGTGCTTTCAATCCTTGCGCGATAGTTAATCGGCGCATACTTTGCATTGAAACGATTAAATTCCACCACTTCTTTGGTATCGTACGCCCAGCCGCGTGCGGAGAGTACCGTTTGCCCCTGCAAGATTCCGTCCAAATCGTCAATAACAATAATGTTTTGATCCACAACATCCGTGTGTTCGTCGTAGATCCCGCCCGAACCGTCCTTATTATTATGAATTTTGTTCGCAACCAAAATTTCGTTTTTGAACTTCGTATTTACCGTGAGATCTATAAACGTACCGTTAAAAGCGTTGTTTAAGCTAATGTCTTCCTTCGCATCCGATTCAAGCTTGAGATACCATCTTGCATATTCTTCAACGGAAGGATCGTTCCGAATGTAATCTGCGGGTACGTCCGGTAGATCATCGGGCGAACCTAAATTCGAAGAATCCCCTACGAAAAGCTGTATGCCGACGTAGCAATCGTCTATGTACAACCACGCGTAATGCGTTTGCTCCACTTCGCCCGTCACTTGTACGCCAAGCTTTAACAGATCTCGATCGGATAAGTATTTCAATTTTCTATGCCAATCTTCGCCAAGCTCCGACAAATTCACTTGCATCGTTTCGAAGGAAGAAAATCTCTTTACGTCAGAACACTTTGCCCCGTCCAAGCTCGACGTCAACACCTTAAATTCGTCCATGAATGCCAGCGTACCGCCGTCCACAGCCTTTTGTGCCGTTTTCTTCAACGTAAGCTCGGGGGAAATCGAGAAGGTTTCCCTGCTTTGCTTCGGCGTTTCGTTCGGATTCTTAAATACGTATCCGTCCTTCACGCCGTTAATTTCCACCTTGTAAATTTCCACGTAAAATTCGCGCGCTGCTTCACCGATTTGCAAACCGGAATTGCCGTTGATATTCACGCTCACCGTTCTATACGGAGAATTCCACCAAACCATAATCGTTCCTTCTAATGCTTCGTAATCCCCTTCTTCGGCGATTGCGGAAACATTTCTCGTACGATAATAGATCGTCGCGCTTTCAAACGATTTCAATCTCGCTTGCGTCGTCGCCGTTGCGTCGTCGCGCGTGATTTTCTCACCGTCTAACATATCGAGCGAAAGCCCGATATCCACGTAAACTTTTCCGTTGCCACTATTTCTGCCGTACGAAGATACGAATGCGTAAATAGGCGTAGTACCAGTTGTGTCCGCATGCGCCAATCTCGTCGTTTCCTTCGTGGAAGGAATGAAGAAGGACGCAAATAAAAATACGAGCATTACGAGCGCGGAAACTATTTTGCCAATGCCTTTACGTTTCACCATTTGCTTCCCCCTTGTTAATTTTCTCCGCCATATACGCATAGAAATCTTGCAACGTGCCATACGGCTCTTTTTCCTTGAAACTTGCAAATTCGTTAATCAACGCTTCTCGTTCTTCTTCCTGCTCTAATGCAGCTATGTCGATTAAGCTTTCTTGCTTCGTTTCTTCTTGTTCTGGTTGTGTTTCTTCCTTTGTTTCTTCTTTTGCTTCTTCTTTCGTTTCCGCCGCCTTCGCTTCCTTCGACGTATCCATTCCGCTAAAGACGGTTTTATTCCGCTTATCCGCGCTATAGAACACTTCGTTTTCGTCAAAGAAACGATCAAGAAGCTCGCCCGTATCCATTTTCCCTATCTTATAAAGAGGCACTTTGAAGCTGGGCGTAAAATAGGTCTTCAAAGGATAATTCCCGAACGTGACGATAATCGAATGCCCAATGTCCCCAGGCTTATTCAAACGCTGCAATTCGCTCGGATAAATCAACGGGCGCACTTGCGTTTGCGTGGAAAGATTGATATCGT
>JAZORL010000138.1:0-6989 GCA_045656625.1 Candidatus Scatosoma sp.
TGAATCAGCAAGAAGATTACGTAGGCAAGAGGAAATCCAATCGATGCGATGGGATAATACCATTTGCATTGTTTACGTTCGTAGAACAAGAACCAATCGGCTATGTAGAGAATAGGAAGAACGACGTGGAAACAAAGGCTACCAATACGCCAGTTCGCTTGAGGATCGCGCCCTTCCGCCCCTGCAAGCATAATGTTGAACACGAGAAAAGTTAACAGTATTCCAAGCATTCCAATGAACTTCAAAAGGGGAGCCGTTGTCACAAAGCTATCCTCTTTCTTTTTTGCCGTTTGAATCAATGCCGTCAACATAATGCCAAAGCAAAAGAAATTACTGATGTTGGTAAAGTGAACGTAAAAATCCCAACGGATATTTTTAATGTTATCGAAAATCCCAAGGCTTGCAATAATCCCTACAAGTCCAAGCGTACAATAAATTGTTTGATAAATGAGTTGCGCTGTTCTGTTTTTAATCATAATTTTCTCCTTTAGTTTTTTTCTTTATATTTTCACTCGTCAATTTATGGTCGGTTCAAAACGGGCAAAAGTAAATTTTTCTTTAAAAGTGTTTTCGATAGGATCGGCGTACTTGTAACTAATCAGTTTTACGCCGTAATTTGTTGCAATAATCTCTTCGTCCGTCTCGTAACTTGCTTCATCTGGGTTATCGGAATGATAAAGCATATATAAAGCTGGAGCTGGAACGTCGTAACAAATGGCATCGGGGTCACCCATAAAATATTCTGGAACAAAATATAAATCTATATAAACAACGCCGTCGTCATTTGTTTGGACTGGTATCACCCCATTTTCCTCACTATTTTCGACATATCCTTTCCATTCGACGCCCTCTCCGACAAGGGTTTTATACGCTCCGCCATACTTACAAACGTAAACGCCTGAAAAGATTTTTTCTTCCCCATTGATTTCGCAAGTAACCGAAAAATCAAAACGACCTTCTTTTATCTCTGGGATGGGCAGTATTGTTGCACACCCACTAAAAAGCGAGGCGAGCATAGTAACCAAAACTACACATACAAACAATTTAATCTTTTTCATTTTTTATTCTCCTTATTAATTAATATTAAAATCAAGACGACCAAAAGTGCGTTTGTATTCATAACTGTTTTCGATAGGCTCATCATAGGTATAGCTAATCAACCTGATTCCATATTCCGCCATAAAATCTATATCGCTGCTTATTTTCATACCATTAGGGCCGTCATCGTGATAAACGATGAATAGATTCGCGTCAGGCGTATAATCGAGATAGTCGGGGTCCGCCATGAAATATCCAGGATAAAGCCAAAAACCAACGTAAATCACTCCATCGTCGTTTGTGTGAATGGCAATCTCTGGTTCTTCGCCAACGCCTTCAACGTAAGCAGTCCAAACTACGCCATCACCTGTGTCAAACGCCGACACATAAGAATCTTTATACTTACATACGTAAACGCCTGAATAGGTTTTTTCCTCCCCATTGATTTCGTAAGTAAAGGAAAAGTTAAACCGACCTTCTTTTACACTTGGCACAGGCATTTTTGCTATTGCGCATCCACCAAAAAACAATGTGAAAAGCATCAAAAAGCTGGCGACTATCCATATTTTTAATTTTTTCATTTTTCTAAAACTCCTATATCTTACTTATAAGTATTTTCAATAGGCGCATCGCATTCATAACTGATAAGTTTCACGCCGTAAGTTTCCAAAATAGCGGGATCGCTTTCTCCATACGTATTCAATTGTTCTGCCGTTTCCTCGTTATATCGAATAAATATAGAAGGTTTATATTCCCTGTGTCCTCTTCCTGGCTCAGCCATAAGATAGCCCGCATCAAGACTTAAATCAAGATATATCTTTCCGTATTCGTTCGTGTCGATTAGAATACCGCCGTAATAGGATTCGTCATTGAAAAGCGCCTCAATTTCACTATCTTCAACGTAGGCATTCCAAGTGATATACCAACCGTCCATTAACATACCCGATTCTTCAAATTCACATACGTACACGCTGGATATCGTTTTTTGCTCCCCATCCAATTCATACGTAACGGAAAAATTAAATTCACCTTCTTTTATCGTCGGATCAGGCGCTTTTCGAAAACCTGTCAACACACCTATAAGAACGTCCTCCAAAGCCGCTTCACACGCCGTAAACGTAGGAATGAATGCTAATACCAAAGCAAGAGTTGCCAATAATTTCTTGTTTTTCATTTTTTACACCTCTTTTTTTTCTTATTAAAAATTATTTGTGTTGTTTCACAACACATTATAACAATTCCCGCGTTACAAAAGCGTTACAAATTTAAAAGCGATAGAAAAAAATTCTACCGCTTTTTGATTTATTTTTTAAATTGTAGCATTGCGCACGTTTCATCTGCCCAACTGTATTGCGACATATATTCACCGTGGAATTCGGGTTTGCCCGTTTCTAAATAACTGAAATAATCACACTTCAATAAATTTGCGTCGATTCGATAATACGGTGTGTCGTGACATAAAACGCTCTCCGCGCCAACTGTTTTTAACGTGTTTTTCAAATCCAATACAAGTTGACGGATATAAACTACATTTTTGTTATCGTCAGTATCATCGGAAAAAAGAACAGCACAAATCTGTTTCGCCGTCATACTAGCCCCGTTTCTATCCACGAGAAAGGCAAATAATTCTTTGGTTTTTGAACGCTTAAACTGCAACGCTTCGTCCTTGGCATAAACCTCAAAATTTCCAAAACATTTTATATCAAGTAGCTTTTCTTTTTTTCGAACACCTTTGATATTATCAATTTCGCCCTGCACGTCTTCTGCCGAGATAGGTTTCATTAAATAGCCCGACGCGTGGAGTTTAAAGGCAGGAATCGCGTATTCCTCATACCCTGTGCAAAATACAATCTTGCAATCAGGTCGAAAAGCAACTATCTTTTCCGCGAGCGCAAGTCCGCCCATACCGCGCATATTGATATCCAAAAACGCAACGTTTACTGGATTGTCTTTGACAAAATTCAAAGCTTTTTCGCAGTCCGAAAATTTAAAGACCCCAGTAATGTCAGGAGAAACGCTAATAGCCCGTACCAATGCACGAAGCATCAACGCTTCATCATCTACTGCTATTGCAATCATTTCGTCCCCTCCTTAGGAATTTTAATCAAAACTTTCGTTCCAACCCCTATCGTGCTTTCGATTTCCAGCGTGCCGTTTACCATAGCTTTTAATCTACCGCGGATATTACGTATTCCCACATGTTTTCTTTCATCAAGCAACACGCTCGTGTCAAATCCTGCGCCGTCGTCCTCTACTAAGACGCAATATTCTTCGTCCGTTTCATAGGATACCACGTGGATTATTCCGCCTGATTGCAACATCATAAGCCCATGCTTAATCGCATTTTCAACAATCGGTTGAATCGTCAAAGCAGGAATATGAAAATCGTTAGAGTTCATTTCAAACGTAAAGGTCATATCAGGGAAACGCACGTTTTCAATACTGATATAATGGTGTACGTGTTCCATTTCTTGCGACATAAGAATGGGTTTAGGGTTGTCCAATTCACCAAAATTACCCCTTAAATATTTTGCAAAGTTATGCACCAGCTCCCCTGCTTTAGGCGGATCTATCTCGCAAAGTTGCTCAATACTGCCAAGCGTATTGTAAATGAAATGCGGTCGAATTTGGCTCATCATTGTGGAAACTCTGCTTTCCATAAGTTGCGTATTTAATATCAACTTTTCCGTTTCCAATTCTTTGGCTTTCGTAATCGCATTGATACTGTGCGGAATAATCCTAAGCACGACAACCATCGCAACAATGAATAGCATAATGAAAACGATTTCACTTGCCAAGCCGCCTTCCCAAACACCAAGCAAGGTCGCAATAGAATCCACTCCAAAAGTAACGAATGGCAAAATTGCCCCCGCATATATACATTTCCCTTTTAAATCCGCGTGAATAATCTCTTTCACCAAACAAGCAATCAAGGCAGCATTGACAAAGTTTTGAATGATTATCCAATACCCCCAGGTGTCGTAGAAGAACATCTTGGTTATCATAGGTAGAATAAAAATTATAGTATTCGCAAACCCTAAGCCAATGGCAACAATAAGCCCTATCTTTTTCGTCCGTTGCAAAGAAAACACAACGAGAAGTGAAAGAAAGAACGCATACAGTATCATAGAACTACCCAGTATAATCGTGTTGGAAACGATCGAGTCACTCCAAAACGAAACACCTGCGGAACTATAAGTGAAATATACCCCGGCAAATAAACTTACCAAACCAAGCAACCAAATAATTTTGCTATTTTTCAAATGGATAAGCGAAGAGAATAACGCCGTACCTAAAAACATAAGCGAAGCGATGATAAACAAAAGCCCCGTATTTCTTTGTGGTTCACCGCTATCCAACATATCCTTTTCAAAATCAATCCCACCCCAAAACGAGATATTTTCTAACATTTCGTCAATGGCGTTTTCGTTACCGAAATTATGCGGATTATGAACGACTATCTCAATAATCCCTGCATCTTTACTGAAAGAATGGTCCGTCCAGGCCACACCGCACGCCGAAGCCCCGAACAAGGGATTTTCATGGTCGATTACGTAGGGTTTGCCGTTACTTTCATAGAAAGTTAAATTGATATGGTTGGTATAAAAAGCAATGGGGGTAGTCCCTTTAAAGACACCTATATATTCACCGCTTGGCGTTAACATGTGGAAATTGCCGCGTAAAGTGACGTCGCCTTTCGTAGAAGATATATGCTCTCCTTCTACGATTTTCTGCCATTCGCCGTCGCCAATACGATATTCCCCTTGAAAATTTACCTGCGCGGACGTTGCAGGAATCGCTTGCATACTGTTTTTGTTTCCCTGCCACAATAAAATTATGGCAGAGAAAATCATAAACACAATCGCAACGATGATTAACGCCGTTTTATTGATAAAATGAAATTTATTTTTTTTACTATGCATCATCGTATCTCCTGAATTGCTTTTCGGTATCTTACATATTAGTATTATACTATCTCAAAACAATTTTGTATACAAATTTTATGCGATTCTCCGCTAAAAATCTATTACTCTTCTCTTTCAGCTTGCGTACCTGCTTCGTTTCCTTTTTTCCTTTTACGCTTTTTCTTTATAATATAAAGTCCTTCCACAACACACGCAGAAACCGCCGCAAACGTGATAATAGTAAGCACTGAACCTTCGCCAATCATAGACGCAACAAAACCTTGGTCGTTCTTATCTCTCGTTTGAAGAAGATAAATGTACGCGCCAAATGCACCATCATTCAAATCAGACGCTTTACCATTTTGATTGAGAACCGTTTTTACAATGTATCTATTCCCTTCGCCGTGACTCCAATTCGCCACGCTACCGCTCGTTCCAAGCGATGTGATGGGGCTTCCCCCTTTTTCATCCTTGGTGTAGAAAAGATAAATATCGTCCGCGAAGATATTGGTGTAAGAATTCAAGTTACCCTCTACCTTATAGTAGGTAGCGCCTTTTTGCGTAAAGGTCGTATAGTCCTCGTCGTGTACGGAAATGATATTACGGATTGCTTGATTAGGGTCGGACGTTCTCTTATAACCAAGATAAACGTAATCGCTATGCGCGCCAACACCGTCGTTCAAATCTCTCGCAAGCATATAATCGCAACCAGCCGCAAGGAGCATCGCTTTTGCTTCCGCATCACTACCCCATCCAATCACGATTTCGCCGATATACTTCGGCTCCTCTACATCGCGCTTCATGTGAATGAACCACATACTACCCGAATACTCATCCATATCGTCGTACAATGCTTTGCCGTTTTGAGTCCTCACCGTTTGCCATCCATCTATGATAACAGTATTGTCGATTTTGATATCAACAATAGGCGCTCCCGCCGCAGGGTTGGTCGTCCAGTAAAGATATACGCGTTTACAAGTCTTGGTGTCATAATCTTCTTCGCAGAAAATATTCGCCTCGCTTACAAGATGATACTTGATGTTCCCCTTCGTATATTCTTTCGGCGGTTCTTGATCGGTTTCGCCTGCGTAATACAAGAGCAAATCGGTGATAGGATCTCTTGCTTTTGCATCCTTCGTGTAACCAAGATAGGTAGCATTATCACCATCTGCAAGATTTAAGTTTTTATCAATCAACGTATGTACACCGTTCGCCGCAAGCGAGTTCATAATAGCAGAATTGTCAATATTATCGCATTTAATTTCTTTTCCACCAGTCATTTGCTCTTTACTAACGATCTGCAACGATGAGAGATATCTCCCTTCTTGATAAGCAGTTCCGCGGATGAAAACATACATTTGCGACATGGTAAACGTTATTTTATGCTTTTGGCTATATTGAAGCTTATAATTAAATCCACTAGATACATTCACCGCCTTGGGACTATCGACAAGGAAAGCATTTACTGCTTTAAATCCTTCAGGTACGCTATCATTATTCTCCGATACTACAATATCGTCAAGCGTCATCGGGGTTTCATTTGGACGAACGCCCGCTACGTACAATCTCGAATCGTTTTGACGGATTTTCGAATCAAACCTAATTCTTTCATTCTCTGTATTCCTATCCACTACCGCAAAACGCGTTGCAAGGATATATCCCAAACCGTCGTAGGCGATCGTCTCAGAGAAATACTTACCCATTTCTTCTCCGTTTTTCATTGCGCCAATATCATAGATAGCGCGATAAGGATTGTAGGTGGTGGTGTACAAAATAGCTCCTTCCATGCTACGCTCGCCTTTCATACTTGCAAGCTTTTTATATTGCAATCTCTCGATAGCTTTATCTACGCTACCCTCACTACCCAAACTACTCTTATCGTCCTCGTTAGGAACGTCGAACATGGTAGCGATTCCGCCAAGATATTCCGTACCGCTAACGTATGACTTACTGGGCAAGAAATACAAATAATACGGTTTATTCTCTTCAAGATTATTATCTTCGGCGTTGTTTATACTAATAGCCGGGCCACCGCTAAACAAGTTG
>JAZORL010000139.1:0-2524 GCA_045656625.1 Candidatus Scatosoma sp.
CGCGCGACTATGTACAACACCACAAAAAAGGGAACCCCTCATTGGGATTCCCTTTTTGTTGGTTCGGTCGACAGGAATTGAACCTGCATGGAGTTACCCACAAGATCCTTAGTCTTGCGCGTCTGCCAGTTCCGCCACGACCGCATTAACGAAACTAATTATATATCAATAAGAAAAGTTTGTCAACTTATTTTATCCCACTTTGCGAAAATTTTTATATTTTTTTAAAAAGTCTTTTTAATTGCTGAAAAAGGGTGGAAAAATTTTCGCTCAAATCGCATTCAATTCGTACATGGTACGCGCATTTTATCGCTTAAGAAAATAAAAAGCAGAGCAAACCAAATACAATGCCAAGGCATTCGCCTGCAAGAAGGTCGGAAGGGTAATGTAAACCCAGCGCAAATCTCGTATAGCCAAGCAGCACGCTGATTGCAAGTAAAAAACCGCCGATTATCGGGTAAAAATGCAGGTAAGCCATCGCAATAACCGCCGCGCAGGCAAGATGTCTGCTAGGAAAAGAAAGGTTGTCTGCCGAACGTTTTTTAATCAATGGTTGAATACCTGCCCCCTCGCTGGAATACGGACGAGGGCGCTGAAACCATATGCGTAATACGCTGACAACAAGCAACGTAAGCGCCGGAGGGAATAAAATGGACAGCATTCCGTTTACACCGTTAAAATGCATTGGCAACGACAGCGCAAAAAAGACCAACAACGGATAACTCACAACAAATAACACGCTCAAACACGCATTGGCTAATTTGAGCGCTAATTTTGCCTTGGGGTGCGCGTGATAGAATGCCGCGCTTTTGTTGTAAATTGTGGCGTAGTCGTACTTCATATTTACAGTATACCATAAAAGTAGGGCGCTTGCAAGTGATTTCAACAAAAAAGAGCCTCTGCGGAGGGGGATCCGCAAAGGCTCTTGCTAATCAAAAATTATTCCTTATGCGCGTCAGCGATAATCTTATCTACGAGCATAGGAGGAACGTCTTCGTAACCGAGGAATTCGGAGACGAATTTACCGCTACCTCTGGTGAGAGAACGAAGTTCCATCGTATAGGTCTTGATTTCTGAAAGGGGAACTTCCGCAGTGATGATAGAACGGTCGCCTTCGGTATCCGTACCCATGATACGGCCGCGGCGCTTGTTGATGTCGCCCATAACGTCGCCCAAGTAATCGGAAGGAACTGCGATCTTCAAACTGTAAACGGGTTCGAGAAGAACGGGTTTTGCATTCTTAAGCCCTTCCTTGAAGGCAATCGACGCTGCCATCTTGAAGGAAAGTTCATTCGAGTCAACGTCATGGTAGCTACCATCGTAAAGCACAGCTTTCAAACCGGTAACGGGATAGCCAGCCAAGGGGCCGTGTTCCATCGCTTCGCGCAAGCCTTTTTCAACTGCGGGGAAGTAGTTCTTAGGAACTGCGCCGCCAACGACTTCTTCTTCGAATACAAATTCTTCGTCGCTAGGGGAGAAACGTACTTTAACGTGACCGTACTGACCGTGACCGCCCGACTGCTTCTTGTGCTTACCTTCTGCTTCTGCCGAGCCTCTGATGGTTTCGCGATAAGCGATCTTGGGTTCGGAAAGCTTCATATCATCGCCGTAACGTGCCTTTACTTTCTTAGCGAGCATTTCAAGCTGAATGTCGCCCTGACCGCCAAGGATCATTTCGCCCGTTTCTGCGTTCTTTTCAATCGAGAAGGTGTAATCTTCTTCTTTCAACTTCGCAAGACCTGCGAAAATCTTATCTTCTTCGCCTTTCTTTTCAGCCGCTACGGACATAAACAGAGTAGGTTTCGGGAAGTGGATAGGGGTAAATCTAATCTTCGCGGAAGGATCGCAAAGGGTGTCGCCTGTATTGGTGTTGCCGAGTTTATTGACAGCGCCGATGTCACCGGCTGCAAGCTCGTCAACCGGCTCCATCTTCTTACCGCGGAGGGCGTAAACCTGACCGATACGTTCTTCGCATTCGGTATTTGCATTCCAAACGGTAGAGCCGCTCTTCAAAACGCCTCTAAAGCTCTTCAAGTAGCTAAGCTTACCGGAGAACGGATCGATAACGGTCTTGAATACTTGTGCTGCGAAAGGAGCGTCTGCATCCGTGCGAACGCTGACCATTTGATCGGTAGCAAGGTCGGTTGCGAGGGTGTTCAAACGTTCACGCGCAAGGGGCATGTACGCAACGATTTCGTTTAAAAGATTGATAACGCCGCGGTTTTGCAGGGCGGAACCAGCCATGACGGGAATGGTATTTACCGATGCGATACCGATACGGATACCTTGAATGGTTTCTTCGCGGGTCAAGTCACCCGTTTCAAAATATTTATCGAGCAAGAACTCATCGTTTTCAGCCGCAGTTTCCATCAAGGAAGCCTTCATTTCTTCCACTTGATCTTTCATGTTATCGGGAATTGCGATTTCCTGAGGGCCGTCTTCTTTGAAAAGGTAAGCGCGTTCCTGCAAAGCGTTTACGCAACCCTGCATCTTACCGTTTTCCATAATGGGGATCTGAATAGGA
>JAZORL010000140.1:0-13520 GCA_045656625.1 Candidatus Scatosoma sp.
CTCGTATCAAGAACGTAGACGAATACCTTAACACGGGCAAGAACATCACGCTCGGCGTTCGTCCCGAAGATATCCACCAGGATCAGATGTTCATTTCCAACTCTCCTGAAACGGTTGTAAAAGCTCGTATCGAAGTTATCGAAAAGCTCGGTGCTGAAACGCAAATCTACTGCGAACTTGATCATGAAGACAAAGAAAGCTCGATCATCGATAGCTCCACGCAAATGATCGCAAAGATTTCCAGCCGTGCAGACGTTGCATTGAAGGAAGTTGTAGAGCTTGCATTCGACGCAAACCATATTCACCTCTTCGACGGCGAAACGGAAGCATCCTTGCTTGAAAGAGATGAAAACTACGAAGTAATCGATGAAAACGCAGAAGGCGCAGCATTCGTTCCTCCTACACCTCAAGAAATGAGAGCACAAATCGAAGCTACGCGCGTTATCACGAAAGAAATGAAGGCGCAAGCTCGTAAAGATGCAAGAATGGCAAAGGCTGCTGAAAGACGCGCACTTGCTGAAGCTGCTAAACAAGCTCCCGTTGAAGAAGCTCCCGTAGACGAAGCTCCTGTTGAAGAAGCTCCCGTTGAAGAAGAAAAGACGGAAGAATAATTAAAGAACAAATAAGAACACGCTCGTTGCAAAACGAGCGTGTTTTTCATTTCAAGCTACGTGGTTGCGGAAAAGTCGTACGGCAACGGCGGTCATATCGTCTTTGGCGATGCCGTTTTGGATACGTAAGGCGGCTTGAAGGAGTCCGTCGGTGAGCTGTTGCGGGTTCCCAATCGGGAGCGCACGCAAATGCTCGTATAAATCGGTCGCCGAGCCAAACGCGTCCACCACGCCGTCGCTTAAAAATAGGAGTACGTCGTTTTCTAAAAGAGCGTAGGAATTGGCGTCGGGGCGTAAAGATTCCAAAATCCCGAGCGGTAGAGAGGCGCTTTCAAGCACTTTGACGGTATTTCCAGATAAAATAAACCCGAGTGGAGACCCAATTTTAATAATATCTGCATTGCCGTTGTCCAAATCGACAATCGCAAGGTCTACACAAGCGAACCGCTCTTCCTTATTAAAAGTGAGGAGCTTGTTGACGGTGGAAAGGACAAGCTCGGACGGCATTTTTGCACGATAAAAGCTTTCTAAAAGAGAAACGGTGTTTTCGGAAATCCGTTTTGCGTATTCACCGCTACCCATACCGTCCGCAAGCGTGACCATAAATCTTCGCTCGTCGATTTTGATAACGGAATGGGAATCGCCGCTCGCCGAAGAACCGCTTTTTTTCAAGCTTGTCACTCCAAACGCCGCGTCAAAAGTAGGTTTTTTGCGCAAAATACAGCAAAATTTATCGTCGTTTAAGGCGATTTTTTCGGAAATAATCATTTCTATGCCGAAAAGCTGACTTGCAAGCTGCGCAATTTTTTTTACGTCCGCTTTTCCGAACGTGACAAGGGATAAGGTGAAGTGTTCTTCGTCCCCATAGATGAGTACTTCCGAGCAAATAATCCCTGCCGAGAGTAGGGCGATATTGAGTAAACGTTCCTTTTCTGAATAAATTTTAAGAGGTTCGCTTTGTTCCAATGCGAGTGTTTTCAAAATCTCGCTGATACCTTGCGCTTGTTTGGCGAGCAATGCCCTGCCGCAAGCGGCGTTTTCCATTTCGGTGAGGTATTTCCGATAGTCGCCAATGTGCCGATTGACAGCGTAAAGAATGCCGCTTTGGTTGATGCAAATTTTTGCCAGGGCGTTAGGAATATCAATCAAATTGGTCTTGCCTTTCAAGCAACCCACCTCAATAAGCTTGTCTAAATCAGCGGCGGCGTTTTGTTTTTGACAGTTAGGATAGGACGGGCAATGCTTGCAGGACTCTTCAAGCACGCGCGCACGAATATGCGCGCGTGCGTTATCTTCCGCAGTCCTATCCCCGAGCGAGGAAAAGGTGTATTCGATTTCCCGAAAAACTGCGGAAATTTCAAAAAGCTTTTCCCCAACCGCCGCGCGATTTCGGTTGATGGCGATTCGTGAGAGATGCTTTTCACGATAAAAGACAAGCTTGTGTTCTAATGCGCGTGTGAATGATACAGGCAATAGAATAAATAGCAGAGTAGGGATTAAAACGGATAAAAGCGTGGCGATAAGCATATTCGAGGGATATGCGTACAGTCCGTCGAAATAGCCGTAGAGGAAAAATGCGGTAAGTGCGGCGCAGGCTATCCCCGCTCTGCCTGCCTTGGAAAATAACACGATGAAGACCCCGATAAGAAAGAATTTTTCCGTGACAGGGTTTCCGGCAAGAAAGGGGGGTAGGGAAAATAGAAATGCGCATAAAAGCGAAGTGGCGTCTTTGGTGACGTGCGCAAATAGGAGTAAAAGGAAAATTGCGACACCCATGTACGCGTTGAAACCCAAAAAACGATGCAATCCAAGCCCGATGAGAGCAAAGAGAAGAGCGCTAAATAAAAGCTCGTCGGGGCGTAGTCTACAACGCAGGGATTTTTTTAATAGGGCTTTGAGTGCGACGGAAAAAATTGCGGAAAGCAGGAATGTTGCGGCGGCAATAATCGTTTTTTCCACGTAGGGCGAGGGCGTTTGCTCGGGTGAGAGGGGGAAAGTATAGCTTGGGATTGCGCCAAAGCCGACGTAAAGGCTTAATCCAACGGCAAGAGTAAATTGCGTAAAAAAGCCCGTTTGCTTTGGCTTTTCGCAAGGTAGTTTGCCTTGAATTGTAAACCCTATCCACAGCAAAAATCCCTGCCAAAAAATAAGCAAGAGGGTAGGCAGGTATGCGTTGAATGGAAAAATTAAGTAGGGGAGTATGTATAAAATGCCCGAAATGAGTGGAGAAAGCCCTGCGCTTGCCATTCCATAGGATAGCGCAAGCGAGAAAGGCTCGTCGTGATCCCCAACGTGCCGCAAAAATAAAGAGCAAGCCCCAAAAAGTATATATAAAAATAAACGGAAAAAATCGAGTTTCTTTCTAATGCGCATAAAAAATCTCCAAAAACAGTTTTTCCCCATTATACGGAATGGATATAGGCAAAAATTGACTGTTTTTGGAGTTTTAGGAATAAATATGCGATTTATGGAGTCACGGGGAATCCCAAGCTAATTAAAATAGCGCGGTTGACCTTTACCATCGTAGAGGGCGGCAACTCGCCGATACGTTCTTTTAAGCGGCGTTTATCGAGGGTGCGGATTTGTTCGAGTAGGATTACACTGTCTTTCGCCAGTCCGTATGCGGAAGGAATTTCAATGTGTGTAGGGAGCTTGGCTTTGTTGATTTTGCTCGTGACTGCCGCCGCAATAATGGTGGGAGAATACTTATTTCCCACGTCGTTTTGTACGATTAAAATGGGGCGAATTCCCCCTTGCTCGCTCCCCACGACGGGGGAGAGATCGGCGTAATACAGTTCACCGCGTTTTACGTTCAGCATACCTTACCTCTTTTGAAAAAACAAAACAAACTCCTTACTATAATATATGTAAGGAAAGGGCGTTCCGTTCTTCACGTTTTATAAGGAAAGTATTGACAAACTCACCGCCGCTTATACGCAAATCAAAAAAAACGCCGCAGACATTCTGCGGCGTTTTTTTTATCCTTTTGTTAAATAATGCAGTTTTCGTCTTTTGCAGGAAGGGAATCGAGTTCTTTTTTCTTTTCCGCATAGCCTGCCTTGCCAAGAAGTGCGAACGTTGCTTTCTTGCCCTCTTCAACGCCCGGTTGATTGAAGGTGTCGATATTCAGCATTGCGCCTGCATACGCCGTTTGCAATTCAAACAAGAACAAGAGCTGCCCGAGTGTGAATGCGTTGAGTTCAGGAATCCAAAGGGTGTAGTTCATTCTGCCCGCTTTGGTAAGTGCATACGCGGTCGCTGCATTTTCCGCTTGAATAAGCTCTTCCATGGTATGCCCGCCCAAGAACGCTACGTCGGGAATGCTTTCACAGCCGTGGGGGATAGGTATTTCACAACCATATTTTTTAAGGGAAAGGAAGGTGACTACCTTGTCGTAAGGACCTTCCGTGTAAAGCTGTACTTGTGAGTGTTGGTCGGTGACGCCGAGCGATTTCACGGGCGTTTGACCGACGTTGCAGGGCTTACCGTCAAGCGTGACGTTTTTGCCGAGCGATTCCGCCCAAAGCTGACAATACCAATCGGCAAGGAATTTCAAGTTGTCCGAGTAGGGCATCATAACGCCGACGTTTTTGCCTTGTTCCATCGCGGCTACTTGAAGGACAGCCGACATCAACGCAGGGTTTTTGCGCATAGCGGGTTTGTTGCAAACGCCGTCCATGTACGCCGCACCAGCCAAAAGACCTACGATATCGATGCCAAGCACCGCCGCAGGGAGCAAACCAACGGGGCAAAGCTGCGAGAATCTACCGCCAACGCCGTCGGGGAGTACGTAGCTCTTGATACCGCCGCATTCGTCGGAAATCTTTTTCAAGTTGCCACGGTTTGCGTCCGTCGTGAAGATAACGTTGTCCTTCACGTTTACGCCCGCTTTCGTCAAAAGGTCGAGAATGATTAAGTATTGCGTCATCGTTTCGCTCGTTGCGCCCGATTTGGAAATTACGTTAAAGCAGGTCTTTTCCGGCTCGATTACGTCGAGTAAATCACGCATTCTTACGGGGTCTACGTTGTCTTCTACGTAGAATTTCGGGCCCTTTCTCTTGGACTTGGGCAGGTCGTTATAATGCAAGTGGCAAAGGGCGTTGAACGCCATGATAGGGCCGAGTGCGCTGCCGCCGATACCAAGCACGACGAAGTATTGGAATTTCTTTCTTACATCGCGTGCGGTTTTCAAAATATCGTCCACGATTTCCTTTTGATTGTAGGGAAGCTCCGTCCAACCCATATACAATTCGTCTTTTCCGCGATTTTCCTTTACGTATTTAAACGCCGCACTTGCTTTTGCGTTATACGAGGAAAGTTCACGGTCGGTAAAGCCTTGTTTTCCAAGGAATTTTTCCATCATATTGTTGTAGTCCAACGTCACGCGCATAGAATTGCGCCAATCTCTTGTTTTGTAAGCCATAAGACACTCCTTATTATTTTTGTATCCTCATATATTGTACTCTATTCTTAGACGAATGTCAAGAACGCAAGAAAAATTTTTGCGCAAAAATTATGTTTTTTTGTAGGAAGGAAGGAGTTATCTTTTTCGTTTTACAAAAGGCGGCTTGCGCTTGAAAAGCTGGGCGATCGAAAATAGGAGAAGGAATAGGGCTAAAACGGCAAGAGCGGTGAGGATTGTTGCGAATGGTTCGCCGAAAAATTGCTTGCTTAGCGTTGCCAAACGTCGACCTAAAAAGCAAATCGGAAGAGTGAACAAAAGGGTGGGGAAAAACTGTTGAATCCATACCTGCCCCCGTCCTTTTTCGAAAAGTAAGCCTTTTTTCCACAGCAAAGCAAGATTGCAAACGGCGTTGATGGAAAAGCTTGCGCCCAAACCGATGCAATAGGCGTATACGCCGAAACGTTGTGGTAAAATCAGCACGCAAAGCAGGAGCACTGCCGCGCCGAGGAAATAAAAAAGAAAGGTTTGCTTTTCAAAGCCGAGAGAATTGAGGATAGATGTCGAAATCATCGTGATACTCATTGGTAAAAGGAGTAGAGAGGAGTTCTCAATGATTTTTCCTGCCGTTGCATTAGAGAAAGCAATACGCCCGATATCCCCACCGACGCAAAAGAGAAGGGGGATTAAAGCGCAAGCGATGATAACGGAAAATTTGAGACCACGTAAAATATTCTTTCGTAGTCTTTCAAAACGCTCGTGATAATAGTCTTCCGCAAGCTCGGGTACGAGCACGAGCGCAAGCGAGCCGATAAGGGTGGACGGCATAAACAAAACGGGGATTACCATACCCGATACAACCCCAAAAAGTTTGAGCGCTTGCGTTTCGTCTAAGCCGCTTTTTATGAGCATGGCAGGGAGTAAAACGGCGATGGCGGAGTTCACGAGTGAACCGCCTACTCGGACGGAAGTGATAGGCAGGGTTGCGTTGAAAAGGGGTTTAAGGGTATTTTTTGGCGGACAAAGCGCGCCGCCTTTATTAAAAAAACAAAGGAGCGCGGCAACGCAAACGATACAGCAGGAAAGGGTGACTGCCCACGCTGCTTTTTGTGCGCCGTCTATGGGCGAGGAGACGTTTTGCAAGAGTATGATGCCGATAATCACCATCAAAGATTCTTCCGCCGTTTCTAAAATGGACGGGGTGAGAAATTCTTTGTTTCCCCAAAAGCTACCTCGGAGTACGGCATAGACGCTTGCAAAGACAAGCCCTAAAATAAAAATTTGAAAGACCTTGAAGGTGCGTTGATCGGTAAAAAGGAAGGTAAACTTATGCCCAAAAAAGCCGAAGAGAAAGGCGGTCGGCAGGCTTAAAAGTAAACAAAGGAGCAGCCCTGCACTGACCGTTTGTTTTTCGGCCGAGGGGGATTTTTGCGCCTTGGCTTTGGTAAGCATACGGGATACGGTGATGGGAATACCGCCAGCGCCGATGGTGGCGAATAGCCCAAATAGAGAAAAGGCGACTTGGTACAAGCCCAAGCCCTCTGCGCCGATGAAACGGGACAGGACGATGCGATATAAAAAGCCGAGCCCGCGCGTGGCGACGGAAAGGGCTGTGACGATGGCTGTATTTTTGAAGACGGTCTTTCTCATGCTATTATTGTATGGACGAGCCGAAAGAAAAAGAACGGGCATATTCTCGAAGGGTGTGCATAAAATAATAGAGATGTTGAAAACCTTGCAAAGAAGATATTATCAAGTGAAAGAGGGGCAAACGCTCGAAGAAATTGCGGACTATTTTTCGGTATCGCCGCGTGTTTTGGCGCATGAAAATTCTCTAAAATCGCCGCCGACAGCTGGTAAAATTTTATGGATACCCGAGGAGCGTGGGAATGCGTATACGGTAAAAGAGGGGGATACGCCTGCGCTGCTTTGCGGTAGCGAAGAAGCTTTTGCGCAAAAAAACGGCGCAGGGATTTTTTATTTGGGCATGCGTGTGATTTTATAATGGAACAAAAAAGGGAAGGGGCGCATAGAATGCAGTAAGTAATGATTACGCGAACAACCGAAAAACGGGCAAAACCGCCTTTTCGGATTTATTCGTAACAGGAGGTAAATTATGTCCTTTTATTCCAATTTTCAATCGGATAAATGCCCTGGCGCAATCACGGGCAATCCGATGAACGGCATTACGGAAAAGGTGTGCGTGCAGGTGGAAAAAATCTTCGATGCGGCAATCAAGCAAAGTCAAATCGAAAATTATACCCTTACACTCACCGACCTGGATCCTGCCAATCCTACATATCCTTTAACTTTTGTTTCCGCACGCTCTATCACGAGTGATGCGACGGTGTCGAACTTGAATATTGATCGTCAAGCGGATAAACGCTGCGCTCGTGTACAAGCGACGGTATCCATTCCCGTAGAGGTGTTGTATACGGACGCAAACGGTGTGGATGGTAGCGCAACGGCGAACGTTTCTATTCCCGTTGACGTGCTTCTTTACGTACCTGCCCCTTCCATTATCCCCTTTACGCTTCGTGCGGTGGTGAGTGTGGTCGCGCCTGACGGTACGTACGATCCCACCTCGCAGGGCTTTATCGCAAGCCTTTGCGCAACGGTGATTTTGAAGATCGCTATGCCTGTGGAAATCCTTATTCCTTCCTATGGTTATTGTGCGCTTCCGCCTGCGCAGGAATACTCGCAAGAGGTGTGCGCTGGGTTCTTTGAATTGCCCTTGTATCCGCAATCGAGAAATTGTCCTTGTAAATAAAGTGAAGGCGACGGCGAAAGCCGTCGTTTTTGCGTAGAAAGCCTTGACAAAACTAAGGAAAAGGGCTATAATATTTATATGAATATTTATGCTATTAGCGATTTGCATTTATCCAATACCGCCGACAAGCCGATGGATATTTTCGGCGGCAACTGGGAAGGGCATTTCGAAAAAATTAAATCGGATTGGTTGGAAAAGGTTTCCCAAGAGGATATCGTGCTGATTTCAGGGGATATTAGCTGGGCGATGAAGCTTTCCGACGCGCTCGTGGATTTGCGAACGCTTGCCGACCTGCCGGGGAAGAAAATTTTTATCCGTGGCAACCACGATTATTGGTGGAACGGTATCACCAAGCTCCGCGACAGTGCGCCCAACGATAGCTTTTATTTCTTGCAAACGGACGCAATCAAGCTTGGCGATTTCGTGATAGCAGGCTCACGCGGGTGGACTTGTCCTGGAAGTGCCGATTATACCGAGCAGGATGAAAAGCTCTATAAACGAGAGGCAGAGCGTTTTAGATTGGCGTTAAACGAGGCGGAAAAATTGCGGGAAGAGGGGGATAAATTGATTGTCTTGACCCATTTCCCCCCATTTGGAATGAAACAGGAAAGCACGCTTTTCACCACGCTTTTCGAGGAAAGGAAGGTGGATAAAGCGGTGTTTGGACATATCCACGGCGCAGCGTACTGTCCGTTTAAAAGCGAGAGGGGAGGCGTGGAGTATATTCTCGCCTCGTGCGACAAAGTTGGGTTCAAGCTAATAAAAATCTACTGATTTTTAATAAAAAGGGTTCAAAAGCAAAAAAAACTTGCTTTTGAACCCTTTACAACGTTAAAAAAAAGTGGTATAATTACAATAGCGGATTTTAGGGCGAAATTTGCAAAATTGGGGCAAAATTGACCTTGAAAAAGTCCGCAAAACCGCAAAAAAGCGAACGAAAAAGGAGTAGGGTATGCTCAAAAGAAAAGATTTGTTGGGGCTCATCGACGTATCTGCGTCCGAGATCACGGAAATTCTCGATCTTGCGCAGGAATTCAAAAACCGTATTAAACGCGGCGAAAAGAAAATGCGCTATTTAGACGGCAAGACGGTGACCATTCTCTTCTATGAAAACAGCACGAGAACAAGGACAAGCTTCGAGCAAGCGGCAAAATATCTCGGCGCGACGGCAATCAATATTGCGGCAAGCAGTTCTTCCGTTGCGAAAGGGGAAACGCTGATTGATACGGGCAAAACACTTGACGCACAGCGCAACGAGTTTATCGTGATTCGCCATCAAATGGGCGGCGCGCCTCACCTTCTTGCTAAGACGGTGAAAGCGAGTGTACTCAACGCCGGTGACGGCGTGAACGAGCACCCCACGCAAGCCCTTCTCGATATGCTCACGATGCGTGAGGTCTTTGGGTCGCTCAAAGGCTTAAAGGTAGCGATATTAGGGGATATCAAGCATTCGCGAGTAGCGAAATCGAACCTGTTCGGCTTGAAAACCATGGGAGCGGAAGTATCGATGTTCGCACCTGAAACGCTCATTCCCGTCGGAATCGATCGGCTTGGCGCAAAGCTTTGCAAATCCCGTGAAGAGGCGTTGGACGGCGCGGACGTTGTCATGGGTTTGCGCATTCAGCTTGAACGTCAGCAGGCTGGGAATTTCCCTTCGCTTGGCGAGTATGCGGCGAACTACGGCGTAGACGAAAGGATTTTGGAGTGTGCAAAGCCGAATGCAATTATCCTGCACCCGGGTCCTGTAAACCGTGGCGTAGAGCTGTCGAGCGGCGTAATCGATCACGAAAGAAGCCATATTGAAGACCAAGTCCTTTCGGGGGTAGCGGTGAGAATGGCGGCGCTGTGTCTTTTGAACGACGCAAACAAGGCGTAAAGGAGTGAAGATATGATTATTAGAAACGGCAACGTGGTTTTGAAAAACTCCGTAGAAAAAAAGGATATTCTCGTAGAGAACGGCCGCATTACGAAGATTGCGGATTGTATCCCTGCGAACGGTACGCAGGAAATCGATGCGAGCGGAAAACACGTTTTTCCCGGCCTTATCGATATGCACGTGCATTTGCGTGAACCGGGTTTTGAGAAAAAGGAAGACATTGAAAGCGGTTCTAAGGCGGCGGTAAAGGGCGGTTTTACGCAGATTTGCTGTATGCCGAATACGAACCCTGTCACGGATAATAAGGTGGTTGTCACCTATATTAAAGCGAGAGCAAAGGAAGTCAACCTTTGTAAAATTCATCCCATCGGCGCGATCACGAAAGGCTCGAAGGGGGAAGAAATGGCGGCGATTGCAGGCATGAAAAAAGCCGGTGCTGTGGCAATCTCCGACGACGGCGTAGCGGTAAAAAACGCTCGTCTTATGCGTCTTGCGATGGAGTATGCTAAGGGCTTTGATATCACCTGCCTTTGCCATTGCGAAGATAAGGATCTTGTAGACGGCGGCGTGGTACACGAAGGTTTTAGCTCGACTTTAGTCGGGCTGCGCGGTATCCCCCGTGCGGCGGAAGACGTGATCATCGCGCGGGAAATTTCCCTTGCGGAAACCTTGAATACGTCCGTGCATATTTGCCACGTTTCGACGTACAGCGGCGTGAGAATGATCCGCAGCGCAAAGCAAGCAGGTGTGAAGGTCACAGCGGAGACCTGCCCCCACTATTTTGCTGCGACGGACGAGATTATCCGCACCTATGATACGAATACGAAGGTCAATCCGCCCATTCGTGAAGAGATTGATAAGCAAGCGATTTTGGAAGGCTTGAAGGACGGTACGCTCGATTGTATCGACACCGACCACGCGCCTCATCACGCGGACGATAAGAACGTCGAATATTATCAAGCGGCGTTTGGGATTAGCGGCATTGAAACGTCGTTTGGGTTTGCGATTACCTACCTTTACAAGGCAGGCGTGCTCACCTTGAACGAAATTGCGGATAGAATGTCTGCTGCGCCTGCGAGAATTTTGAAGCTTGACGGCGGCGAAATCAAGGAAGGCGGTGTAGCCGATCTTATGATTGCGGACTTGGACGAAAAGTGGACGGTAGAGCCTGAAAAGTTTGTCAGCAAGGGCAAGAACAGCCCGTTCGGCGGCTACGTTTTGGACGGCGTAGTGAAGTATACGATCGTCGATGGCGAAATTAAGTATCAAGCGTAAAAAGGAGTAAAAATATGATCACCGATAAACTCATTGACGGCATTATTGCTATGCAAAACCCCACTTGCGTGGGGTTGGATACCTTGTTTGACTATCTTCCCGACGAGATGAAGTCAGGCGCAAAAACCTTCGACGACGTAGCGGAAAGAGTGCTCGAATTTAACAAGAAAATCATCGATAGCGTGTACGATATCGTACCGTCCGTGAAGGTGCAAATTGCGTACTATGAAATGTACGGTACGGCAGGCATGAAGGCGTATTACGAAACGCTCAAATATGCGGCGGATAAAGGGCTTGTGGTAATTGCGGACGCAAAGCGTAACGATATTGGTTCTACGGCGTCCTGCTATGCAAAGGCGTTCCTTGGCGAAACGCAGGTCAATGAAAATTTGATTAAGGCTTTCCCGTCCGACTACGTGACGGTGAACGGCTATCTTGGCTCGGACGGTATCGTGCCTTTCGTGGAACAATGCGAAAAGAACGATAAAGGGATTTTCGTTTTGGTCAAGACGTCCAACCCCTCGGGCGCGGAAATTCAAAATATGGTTTTGGAAAATGGCGTACCCATGTACGAGTACGTAGGCGGTTTGGTAGAAAAATGGGGAGAAAGCACGATCGGAAAATACGGCTATTCGGCAGTTGGCGCGGTAGTCGGTGCGACCCATCCTACGGAAGCGGCAAGACTGCGTGAAACAATGCAGCATACCTTCTTCTTGATCCCTGGCTATGGTGCGCAAGGGGGGAATGCGGAAATGCTGAAAAGCTGTTTTGGTAAGAACGGCTTGGGCGGCGTTGTCAATAATTCGCGCGGTATTTTGTGTGCGTACAAGAAAAACGGCGGCACTTACTACGATGCGGCGCGTGCGGCGTGCGTAGCAATGCAAAAAGACCTTTCGAGCGTAATTGGGAAAATGCAAGGCTGATTGGGCCGTTAAAAGTGCGAATATTAGGCGATGATACCCTTAAAGGAGTGAGCTTATGAAAGATTATATTGCGACGATTGTCAAAAACGAAAAAATTGCAGAGAACATCTACGCGGTGACGTTTGCGCTTGACGAAGATATTGCGGTTCGCTGCGGTCAGTTTGGGAATATTTCCGTCGGTGGCACCCATCTTTTGCGCCGCCCGATTGCCATTTGCAAGGTGGAAAATCGGGAAGTGACCTTTTGCTATCAAATCAAGGGCGAGGGTACGCAAAAGCTTAAAACGATGGGGGCAGGTACGAAATTAAACGTATTAATGCCGCTTGGGAATGGTTTCTACGTCGAAGACGACGAAAAGAAGATTGCGCTTGTCGGCGGCGGCGTGGGCGTATTTCCGCTTATCTCTGTTTTGCGGCAGTATTACGGCGAGAAAATTATTTCCGCATATATCGGTTATCGCAATAAAGACGCCGTTTGCGGCGTGGAAGAATTTCAAAGAGCGACTCGTTTCGTCGGCGTGACGGACGATGGCAGCTACGGCGAGAAAATGAACGCCGTGCAAGCGTTTGCGTTGGATTTGGAAAAGGGAAACCGCCCCGACGTCGTGCTTGCGTGCGGCCCTACGCCGATGCTCCGCGCGCTCAAAGAAGTGGTGGAAAAGGAAGGCTTGAAATGCTACGTTTCCTTGGAAGAGAGAATGGGCTGCGGTATCGGTGCTTGCCTTGTTTGCGTATGTGAAACGACGAACGGTAAGCACGCAAGGGTATGTAAAGACGGTCCCGTTTTCGATGCGAAGGAAGTAGTTTTATAAGCGGTTAATCCCCTTTAATAGATGCGAGAAAGCTCGCAAAGGAAAGAAAATTATGGCGAATTTATCGGTCAATATTTGTGGCGTACAGTTCAAAAATCCCGTGATTGCAGCATCGGGGACGTATGGGTTCGGTCGTGAGTTTAACGAGCTTTACGATATCGGCAATATCGGCGGCGTATCGACGAAGGGCTTGACGAACGAGCCTCGTCTTGGCAACCCCGTGCCTCGCATTGCGGAGTCCCGCGGTGTGATCTTGAATGCGGTCGGCTTGCAAAATCCGGGTGTGGAGCATTTCATTGAAAACGATTTGGAATGGCTTAAATCGACGGGTACGGTCGTGATTGCGAACGTTGCGGGCAAGACGCTCGACGATTATTATAAAATTTGCGCAAGGCTGGACGGCTTGGTGGATATGATCGAGCTGAATATTTCCTGCCCGAACGTAAAAAGCGGCGGTATGGCGTTCGGGATTAAACCCGAAACGGTCGAAGAAGTCACGCGCGTGGCAAAGAGTGCTTTGACGAAAACCCCGTTGATTGTCAAGCTTTCCCCGAACGTAGAAAGCATTGCGGCGAACGCAAAAGCGGCGGAAAGAGGGGGCGCGGATTGCATTTCCCTTATCAATACCCTTACGGGTATGGCAATCGACATTGAAAAACGCAGACCGATTATCGCGAACAATACGGGCGGCGTATCAGGCGCGGGCGTGAAAGCGGTGGCGGTGCGTATGACCTACGAAGCGGCGCAAGCGGTGAATATCCCCGTAATCGGTATGGGCGGTATCACGTGCGCGGAAGACGCTATTGAATTTTTGATGGCGGGTGCGACGGCGGTGCAGGTCGGCACGGCAAA
>JAZORL010000141.1:0-5776 GCA_045656625.1 Candidatus Scatosoma sp.
CCCGTTGTTTTTAATACGCCATAAAGTTCTTTATCCATAATATCACCTCTCAAAAATTATTCTTCAATATTAATGTTTACGCCCGTCATTTTAGACAGTTTCATATACCCAGCCGCCATTGCGTCCGTGATTTCCAAATAGCCGCTCGCTTCGTTCTTTGCTTTGTTATCCCATTCCATTTCACCGGGAAGGTAAATCTTAACTGCATTCTTTGCAAGTTTCGAGTTTTTCAACTCCGTAGTCATTTGCTTCATTCTTTCGATAAACGTATCGTAAGGCATCATCTTGGATACGTCCACAGCGATAAAGGCGTGTCCTGCATTGTTCGTAGAAGACAAGTCCAAATTCCAACTGCTAACTTGGCTCAAAATCCCTGCGCCCGTCATAACCGCCGCAAGAATTTCTACGAGAACTGCCAAGCCGTAGCCCTTATGTGCCGCCATCGGTTGCAAGGATGCGTTCGTCGGGAATTTGCTTGCGTCTTTCGTCGGAATCCCTTCTTCATCTACAAGCCACGTGTCGGGAATATCCAAACCCTTTTCCTTTGCCATAATAACCTTCAACGCCGCTACGTTGGAAAGCGCGCAGTCTAAGAACAAGCTCTTACCGTCGCCAAGAGGTACTGCAAACGAGAACGGATTCGTACCGATTGCAGGACGAGCGCTGTTCGGGATTGCCATAATCGGGTCTGCGTTACTTACGGAAATACCCAAAAGACCTTCCTTTGCCGCCATATTTGCGTAGTAGCCCGACGCGCCGAAGTGACAGCTATTTCTAACGCCGACGTACGCAACGCCCGTTTCTTTTGCTTTCTTAATCGCAAGCCCCATCGCTTTACAAGCGGAAACCATACCCACCGCTTTGTTGCCGTCAATAATCGCATAGGAAAGTCCCTCGCATACGATAGAAGGCTCTGCCTGCGCGTCCAACCCACCAGCCTGCATTTTTTCTATGTACTGACATAAGTTTTTCGTACCGTGTGTAACGACACCGAATACATCGGTTGCCACCAATACTTCCGCAACCGTTTCCGCATTTTGTTTGCTAACGCCTACTTTTTCTAATGCCTTTACTGAAAATTCTTTTAATTCGTTGATTTTAACCTTTTTCATGATTGTATCCTTACTCCAATTCAAATACTTTTTCTAATTTTGGTTGCGCGCCTGTGTCCTTGTCCATTTCCATAATGAGTATATCTTTCATATATTCATTCCATCTATCGACAACAGGGCTTTCTTTTTGCACTTTGGCTGCGTATTCGATACCTTTTTCACACTCATAATAGCCAAACAGCTCGTCGTTGTGAAACCATATCGTATAGTTCTTTATCCCCGCTTCCTTTAAGACCGACTTCATCTCCGGCCAAATAGTATCGTGGCGTTTTATATATTCCGCTTTCTTACCGCTTACTATTTTCGCTCTCCATGCGTACTTTTCCATTTCTCACTCCATTATCAATATAATCCTCAAATCCAAAGCGGAAACGTTTTCTTGCGCGTGTACTCCGCAACCCAAGTCCCAAAGAGGTAAAGACGTGTTATGCGTTTTCAATGCCGATGACAACTCAACGCCTTTTTCTTTTCCTTCCGCTACCGTATATCCGTCCACAATCGCGCCCGCCAAACATTTTGGTACGCCCTCTACGTTCAATCCGCCCGGTCCGTCCGTACCGTCCGTATCCACCGCGCCGATAACAATCTTCTTACTGCCTGCAATTTTCAACGCGCTTTGAATACAGTATTCTTGATTGCGTCCGCCGATACCTTTTTCTTTTCCAACGGTTACTACGTTTTCGCCCGAAGACATCAATACGATGGGAGCAGTAAACGGTTCGTTCATTCTCTCCACGTTCAACGCTATCGACGAAGCTACCGATCCCGCATCTTTCGCTTCCGCGCAAGTATATTCGGATAAACACAAACAGGTATAACCCAACTCCTTTGCCTTTGCTTTTACAGCAGGATAGATGGTAGCGTCTTTATAAATCAACCCAAAAAATCTTTGGTTGAACGATTCAAATTCTTCTATCGTTACGTTTTCCGTTTCTTTCGTACCTGCCAACAAATGTTCTTTGATGGATTGTGGAGTTTTATCCCAAGCGTCGTGCTTTTGAATAATATCTATACAGTCTTGATAGGTAGAACCCGTTGCCAACGTCGGTAAAAAGGTGTTTTTCGATAAAAACTCGAAATAACTAAACCGTTCCACGGGTGTGTCCTTTTTGGACGGATCCGCCGTCGTTACGTGGATTACCGTTGCGCCCGTTTTATACAACGCTCTCGAAATTCTACCGCCCTTAAACCTATCGATATGCGTTCGGATAGGGTTCAAATCGCTCGTCTGAACACCCTTTTCAATTTGCATTAAATAGGTAAAATTCGAAACGTCCTGAATGGATATATCGCCCGCAGGATAGGTCATCAGCGACCCCACGCCACTGCCCGTAATTGTAAACACCAAATCCCTTGCCGTCAGCGTTTCAATGATTTTTTCTATTGCCTTGCAACCATTTACACAATCCTCATCGGGAACGGGATGCCCTGCAAGCGTTACGTCTATCTTTTCACAAATGATTTTTTCGCCGTGCTTGGCTATCAAATGACCGCCCGTAAGCCTGTCCCCAAGCACTTCTTCAAACGCTTTCCCCGCTTGCTGTACCCCTTTTGCCGCGCCGATAACGTAAATGTTATCGTAGTCTTTTAAGGATAGCTTTACCCCACCCGAATGGGGATCCCCTTTCATCTCAAAGCCTGCGTTATGGATATGCAAAAAGTCGCCTTCGATAGATAAAAATTCTTTCACTCGGAAATACGGATTGATGGAATCAAGTCCTGCGTCCAACAATTCCGCAACGATTTTTCTCCCTTCCGTGTTTCCGTGATTTGTTAATTGTTCTTTATTTAATATTCTCATAAAAAACCAGCTTTTTTTTGCTTTATACAATCGAATATCCGCCGTCAATCGAAATGCACGCGCCCGTCGTAAACGTTGCCATATCGCTTGCCAAATACAAAGCGATACCCGTCAATTCTTCGGGTAAACCTACTCTGCCCATCGGCGTTCCCGACAACCATTTCGCAACCATCGGTTCGTTGGGAGTATCAAGGCGTTTTGCCGTCAACGGCGTGCGAATAAATCCGGGCGCAATCGCATTCACGCGAACACCGCGTTCCGCCCATTCGTTCGCCAAACATTTCGTCAGCATAATCACCCCTGCTTTCGAGCTGTTATACGCGCATTGTTTTTGAGGCATGGGATTAACAACCAACCCTGACATCGAAGCTACGTTGATAATGTTGCCCTTGCCTTGTTCCAACATCACTTTTCCCGTTTCACGGCATACGAGGAACGTGCCCGTCAAGTTGACGTCGTAAATTTTTTGCCAAACTTCCAAAGGCATTTCTTCTGCAGGGAGCAGTTTGTTGATACCAGCGTTGTTGACAACGATATCGATATTTCCAAACCTCTCTTTTACCGTTTTTACCATATTGACGACGGACGCCTCGCTTGATACGTCCGTTCTAATGCAGAAACATTCGGAATATTCTTCGATAGCGCGCTTTGCGTTGTCAAATTCTTCTTCCATAATCCCTGCGATAACAATCTTCGCGCCGCACTTTGCAAACGCCGTAGCGATTGCCAATCCGATACCGCGCTCAGCGCCCGTTACGATTACCGTTTTACCCGTATAATCAAAAGAAACCGTACTCATAAAATTCTCCTTTTCGTAGTTAAACGATTATTCTTTCCATAAATAGTCCACTGCAAGGTACAGCACCGTATCTTGGTCATTAATAAAGGGATCGAAGAAATTTCCCTTTTGCCCGTTCACGCGGAAAGGGAAGATACTTGCGCAGCTTGCGCTGCCGTCGGGGAAGAACAAGCACAAACTGTTTCTAAGCCCCGTAATCCCCTTTTTATACAACCTTTCGTCCCCCGAAAGCGCGCCGTAGGTTGCGTAAAGATAGGACGATAAAGATGAACAATGTTGAGGCATCGTATCCCCAAACGTCATTGCTTTCCCTGCGTAATAGTCGTCCCAGAACCGAATCGCAATGCTATTGAGCTTGTAATGGGGTTGGAAACCGTCGAACGCTTCCAACAGCTCAAAATGCGGTTTTAATTCTTTTAAGTAAGTTTCGTCGCCCGTAATTCTGTATGCGTCGATAATAAACGATACCGCAGGCGAGACGATTGTCTGTTCGTAATTTACTTCGTGCGCAGGGTAATTCGTTCCGCGTTTGATTACGTTCCCTACGTGCGTCATAAATTGTTTCTTCAAGGTTTCCCGTTCTTCGAACATTTCCGCGTCTTCGAGAACCTTGAGCATTTTATACATACATATCCCGTTGGGATAAAAGTTTTCGCCACCATCGCCATAATAAAAGTTGATTGCTTTTATCATGTACTTTAATAATTGTTTGTCTTTTAAGACGTAATATGCTTCCAGCAGCACTCTCGCCAAAACGGGTCCGTTATACAAGCGTCTGCGCTCGGAATACCTTCTCACCGTGCTGAATACTTCCCCCGTTACCTCGTCAAAAATTTCACGAAGTAAAAAGTTAATATATTTTTTGAATGCAACGAGATATTTCTCGTTTTTCACTCTTTGCAGATATACTGCTACGATATACCCCATCGCCAAACGTTCACGAGTCCCGTTTAAGTCGGGATCAACGTTACTGAAGAAAGGTTTCCCTTCTTCCGTATCGTAGATTAGGAACGCACCGTCAAGCGCGCTGCCTTCTTTATGATATTGTTGCTTGTTGATAATGTAATCAACACGCTTTTCTACTAATTCGTTAAACGGCAAACTTACGTTAATATACGAAAAAATCTTCTTGCCGTTTTTGCCGACGAGTTCAATTTTATGCTCGCCAAGTCCATACGTTCTAAACGTCGTTTTATATCCGTTTTTCGTCTTCTTTGAAGTAAATTTAACGGATTTTTCTTTGTCGTAAACTGCCGCAATTTCAAAGTTGGAAAAGACGCGACAGCTCTCTCCACGGAATAACGTGTTGTTTTCAAGCTCCGCATACGGGAAACCGTCTAACTCTTTTAATTGCTTGATAAAATCTTCTTTACCTTCGTGAATGAAGATTTCATATTCAAGCACGTACTTTTCATCGGGAGAAAGATTGTAAAGTTCGGGATGAACAACGAAATACCCTCTGTCGTTGGAATAGCAATCGAATTGTTCATACGACGTCAAGCCGCCCTTCGTTACGCGAACGCCAAGGTGCGTTTTTCCACCGCCCATCTTCAAAAGACATATCCAAGACTGTTCGCCGCCACAATGTATATGCGTATGGCAACGACTGGTAACACAGGTCAACGAATCCTTATAATCATCGTAGAAACATACGTTAAACCCGATTTGTCCTTGCAATAAAAACAATTCAACGTCTTTTCTATCGGTAATTTCATTTCTAACGACCACGTTTCCCTTCTCATTGAAAAAATAGTCGGTTTTAACACGCATATCGGCAGCTTCAAAAATCGCCGTTGCGCTACGCTCGGTTGACGAAAAATCAACCAGCTTAAAACCGAAATCTCTATATTCTTTATGCCGAAGATCGCGCGGAATCGCAAAGACGTAGCCTTGCTTTATCCACTCCATATTATCGCCGTTAATCGTCAAACCGCTTACGCCGCCTTGCGCTTCGTCGAATTGAAGAGTAAATTTCTCGTTCTTCATCACAGCCATTATATTATCTCCTATTTTTTACGTGCTTTTTCGTGATAAACACCGTAGTTACGGAACGGCGGACGGTTA
>JAZORL010000142.1:0-5182 GCA_045656625.1 Candidatus Scatosoma sp.
ATTTTCCTTTAATCGTCGTATAGGAAAGACCATGTCTACATTCATAAAAATCACAATACTTTGCCACGGGCTGGTACGTGGGGGTAAAATATTCCCCAGTGTCCATATCCTTCACATAGATATATCTACCTTGTCTATCCACGGGTAAAGAGTTATAACGATATCGAGTAACTCTCCTTTTTCCAGGGTCGCCATCAAACAACAAACCACCCCCGTTATTGGATATAAAACTGCCAAAAGCCCCAAAACCAAGATAATTAATCCAAGGGCTCGGGGTGTCAGGGCGAGTAATCACATACTCTCTATTCTTCACGTCAAAATCGCCGTATTTTATAAAATCTTCAAATAAACTGGACATTTTATTTAAAACCCCATTATAATGATTGATATTTGCATTATACCATTATTCTATTTTTCAGCGCCATAGCAAATATAGATTTATACATGGACAATTTAGAAAAACTGCTTTCGTTTTTCCTTGTGTACAGGCTCAAATCTTGTAAACATTTTCAATCGCATGGATAATGGAACGTCCATACGCTGCATCGGGAATTTCAGAGGGTTCACCCTGTATGTATTTACAAAATTCCTCGATTTCCAACACAAACTCATCTTCGTTGCATTCGGGTTTTATCGCCGTCCACTCGGCTTCACTCTCTCTCTTCATTTCAATCGAATCCGTGCCGTTCAAATGAAGCGCGCCGCCCGTAAAGTAATAATATATGTCATATACGACAGTACTATATCCAGAAAAAGTAATTGATGCAGATACGCCATTGTCGAGGGTCGCAAGGATTTGCGCGTGCCCCTCCACCTCGCGTTCGTTTGCATAATTTGCACAATTCGCACAGATGGTCGCGGAGCTCGCGCCTGTTGTATAAAATAATCTATCAAAAGCGTGCGCGCCGTAATTTATCACAATACCGCCGCCCGACATTTTCTTATTGGTAAACCAAGTAGGACGGGTAGGCAGGAAATAATTGATGCTTCGCTGTTCGGTATACATACAAAGCCGTCCAAGCACACCGCTGTCAATGATTTTTTTCACCTCTCTATTTACGCCAAAGAAGCGTTGCACGTGAGCGACGGCAAGCTTTTTCCCAGTTTTCTCTGCCGTAGCAATCATGGTATCACACTCTTCCACCGTATTTGCCATCGGTTTTTCAACCAAAACGTGTACCCCTGTTTCCAAAAAGAATACGGAAGCGGAAACATGCAAGCCGTGCGGCAGATTTAAAATAACAGCATCCACCTCCACCGCGGTTGGAATATCCTTATAATTAAGAAAGTACGGTACACCAAGCCCTTCTGAGAGTTCCTTCACCCTCGCCTCATTCAAATCACACAACGCAACAAGTTCACATTGCGGCAACTTAGATATAGCTCTTATATGCGCAGTCGCAATTGCGCCCGTTCCTACAATAGCAATTTTTATCATCTGCATATCCTTTTTTACATTTTGAACCATTTAGTTACTATTTATATCATACCACGCATTTTGACAAAAAGCAATAGATTTTTTTAAAAAGAAAAATATTTTATTACGGAATTCCCTAAACCCCTTGACAACGCTTCCAACGATATGCTAAAATAAAATTAACCGTTTAGTTACTATTTGCATTATAGCACATATTTCAGCAAATTGCAATAGATTTTTCAAAAAAAGAAAAAAATATTTTACCAAACAAAATATCCCTATCAGTCCCTTGAAAAAACAATATCTATTTCCAAAAAAGTCTTGACAAGGCTTCCAAGATATGTTAAAATAACTATAATTACACAAATACGGTGAAGCACATGGGATTAAAGCAAAGTGAAAAATCCGAGCTGACAAGAGAACGTATTTTAGCAGCTGCGGAAGAAGAATTTTCCGAAAAAGGATTTTACGGTGCGCGAGTCGACTCAATTGCCGCCGCATCGGGCATGAATAAGCGTATGATTTACGCACACTTTGACAGTAAAGAAAATCTGTACACCAAGGTTCTGCTTCGTGTATACGAAAAGCTTGCCCAATGCGAAAGACAATTCATGGTCGATGACCTATCTCCCCTTGATGCCATCAAAAATATTATCGAGATTTCCTTTGAATACTTAAAAAATAATCCCAACTTTGTCCGCATGTTGATGTGGGAAAACTTGAATAAAGGTATGTCTATCCCTGAAGGTGAATTGGCAAGGCTAAAATCACCCAGCATGGAATACATAAAAAAACAACTTGTAAAAGGCAAGGAAATGGGGATTTTTAGAAGCGATGTTGACATATACCATGTTTCCGTCTCACTAATGAATTTCTGTTTCTCGCACTTCTCCAACCAACACACGATGACTTCCGTTCTTGGTCGCGATATAACCAGCGAAGAAGAAGTCCGTTCTAGAGCGGAATTTATCACCGATATTATTACCAAGTACCTCATTTAAGGGGTACTTAATTTTGAAACTAAAAATAACAAAATAGTTACTTTTATAATATTGTAAGGTGGGCACGTATGACAAAGTCAGAATTAAAAGCGAAAGTCTGTGAAATTATCGATGCTCGCGCCGATGATATTTACGCCATTGGCGAGAAAATATTAAAAAAGCCTGAAATGGGTTATCGTGAATTTTACACGGCAAACCTTGTCGCTGAGGAATTTGAAAAGCTTGGAATTTTATATAAAACAGGGCTTGCAGTGACAGGCGTAAAAGGCAATCTTGCAGGCAGAAAATCCCTTGCGCGGGTTGCCGTTATCGGTGAGCTTGACGCAGTCATCTCCCCCACACACCCAGAAGCCGACCCCACGAACGGCGCGGCACACGCCTGCGGGCATAATATACAAATTGCGGTCATGCTGGGAGCGGCTATGGGATTGTCTAAAATTGCATCCTATCTCGACGGCGACATATGTTTTTTCGCAACACCTGCGGAAGAATATGTAGAAATTGGATTTCGGGAAAAATTACTTGAACGGGGCGACATCCAGTTTTTTGGCGGAAAGCAGGAATTGATTCGCCTTGGCGAATTCGACGACGTTGATATGGCGATGATGGTGCATGCGCAGGGTTCTACCCCCCATAGAGAAGCGTTTATCGGCGGTAGCTCTTTGGGCTTTGTTGCCAAATCGATAGATTTTCTCGGCAAAGCCTCTCACGCGGGCGGTGCACCGCATGAAGGTATCAACGCACTCAATGCAGCAATGTCTGCTATGATGTGTATCCATGCGCAACGGGAAACCTTCCGCGATGAAGATAAAATCCGCGTTCATCCCATTATTACCAACGGCGGTGAATTGGTCAATATCGTTCCATCCATAGTTACCATGGAAACCTATGTCCGCGGAGCAAACTTCCCTGCAATACGCGACGCAGCAAACAAAGTTGACCGCGCAATTGAAGGTGCGTCCTATGCCATCGGCGCAAAATGTAATATCAAAAATTACAAAGGGTATCTTCCCCTTGTACAATCTAATGAACTTTCACAACTTTTTGAAGATAACTTAAACGCATTGCCCTGCGAAGTAAAAATCCACCATGGGGTGGATATGGTCGGCTCGACGGATATCGGTGACCTCAGTCATCTTATCCCCGTAATACAACCTACCATGGGCGGTTATACTGGAAATTTACATGCTTTGGAATTTGGAGTATTTGACAAAGAATTTGCCTATCTCGACGCATCAAAAACAATAGCCATGACCGTGATAGACCTTCTTTTCGATGAAGCAAAAGAAGCGTTGCGCATCAAAAACAATTTTACCCCACTCATGACCAAAGAAGAATATCTCAACTTTTAAAAAGGAGGCAAATTATGTGGACGGAAGAAAAACTTAACACATTGTTGACAACCCCATCCAATAAACTTGTTGCCGATATCGCGAAAATAAAAGGCGATATTATGGTGCTTGGCTCGGGCGGAAAAATGGGTCCCACCCTTTGTATACTCGCCAAAAACGCAATCAAACAAGCAGGTATCGACAAAAAAGTTATTGCAGTTTCAAGATTTAGCGACCAAGCTGCATTAGATTTACTGCACAAACATGAAATTGAAACCATCAGCGCAGATCTTTTAAATCAAGACAGCTTGAATGCTTTGCCTGAAGTGGAAAACGTGATTTTCATGGCTGGAAGAAAATTCGGCACGGATGGCGGCAGCGAATACTTAACTTGGGCAATGAACTCTACCTTGCCTGCCTTTGTAGCTTATAAATTTAGAAAATCCAACATCGTTGTATTCTCTTCGGGGAATATTTATCCTTTGGTGCCCCTTGCTTGCGGTGGGTGTACAGAAGACGATAAGGTTGCGCCTAATGGCGAATATCCTATGAGCGTACTTGCCAGAGAGCGCGCCTTCGAATACGCTTCTAAGCAATACGGTACAAATGTGTTTATTTACCGCCTCAATTTCGCGGTTGATCTTCGTTATGGCGTTCTTTTTGACTGTGCAAAGAAAATTCTTGACGGCGAGCCCATTTCCCTTTCCACCCCTGTATTCAACTTTATTTGGCAGGGGACGGCAAATGAAATTGCGATACGCGGTTTACTGCACGCCACTTCGCCTATGACCATTATGAACGTTACCGGCCCTGAAACTGTTTCCATCAAAAAAGTATCGGAGAAACTCGGGAAATACTTAAACAAGGAACCTATTTTTGAAGGGAAAGAAGGCGATACCGCATACCTGAACGACGCATCGCGCGCCATGGAAGTATTCGGCTATCCCGACGTTTGCGCTGAAACTTTGATTAGATGGCAAGCGGAATATATTTTAGACGGCGGAAGAACTTTGAATAAGCCCACCCACTTTGAAGAAAGGAAAGGTAACTACTAATGACTAGACACGAAAAAGCCCTTCAAAAGCTTCACGAAGGTACAGTAATCCCCGCAAATCCCCTTGCCCTTGACGAGAATCGACAATTCGATGAAAAGCGTCAACGTGCGGTTGTTCGCTATTACCTCGATGCAGGCGTCGGCGGTCTTGCCGTGGCTGTGCATACCACGCAGTTCGAAATCCGCGACCCTAAACACAATTTACTGGAAAAAGTCCTGAAAGTCGCCAAGGAAGAAACAACAAAATTCGAAGAAAAAACAGGCGAAACCATCGTTATGGTAGCAGGCGCATGCGGACCGAAAGAACAAGCCGTTCAAGAAGCGGAACTCGCCAAAAGCCTCGGTTACGACGCTGTGCTTCTTTCTCCCGGCGGACTCA